>CAZMDZ010000041.1:0-17108 GCA_964565175.1 uncultured Planctomycetales bacterium | reverse complement strand
GGGCTGGTCGCCATCGGCATTGGCCGAGACTTCCGCTTCGGACCCGCATCCGGGCAAAAACACCAGAGTGGCTGCTACCACTGCTGGAACAAAACTACGAAGGATTCGCATGGTGCAGTAATTATAGGCGGGAATTTCACCGCTTCCACGCGAAGGATTCCAAGTGATGGCACAAGCTTGCGGCGGAAGGAAATCGCTTCTGGATCAAACCTGGCTTCAAGCCACGAATCATGAACTTGGCCTCTGCCGGAAGGCTTGAATATGCAGCTGAACCGCCCAGCAGGTCATAAAACAAGTGAACGGCGTCGACCACATCCTGACGCCTGGGCCGAACCCGCTCCCGCCCATGGTCAAAGAAGTCGAGGATTTTGATCTCGAATTGGATGCCCTGCTGCCGAACCAGCACATTGCCAGCGTGTAAATCGCCGTGGTATTCCCCCCGCCCATGGATGGCGGCCAAGCCTCGAATGATGGCATGGAGCAAGGTCATCGCCTCGAACAACTCCAATCGTGGCCGTTGCCGCTGGTCCATCCACATATCCAGCGGCAGGCCAGGCGAGTATTCACTGATCATGGCGTGAACCCTTTGATTGCGGATTTGAAGGACCTCGGCGTGATGGTATTGCAAGACCATCGAGCAACCGCGCAGCTTGGTTAGCCGACGTGCATGCGCTTGCATGGCTCGCTGCACCTCGCGCGCACTGCGCTCTCCCCTCGACAGATAAAACTTTGCCGCCCGTGGCAGCAGCGTCACCGACTCAATGACCTTGTAGACCTCGCCTTCCCAGCCCGAGCCCAAAAACCGATCCACTTTGTAACGCCCTCCCAAATCCTGCCCCGGCTGCAATTGCAGCTGCGGCGGATAACTGACCCAACCCGTGGCATTCGAATCGCTGTACACCCCATCCTCCCTGCGGAACATCCGCACTGAGTAGACGGGTGGCCCATCGATTGGTTACAGCGAAAATCTCCCGCCCCGCGTGCGGGTGAAGAAGATCTTAATTGGCTGAACTTAGCGCTTTCCTAGACAGGCAAGAACCAGTACAGCCACGAAGCCGACCCACCCTAATCCGCGGATCAGGCTATGGCGTGCGGCTACAACTCTTGTAGGTGGCATAGGTTTGGCTCGGGGGGTTCGCCATGGGGAGGGCCGAGGTACGGCTTTTTAACCCATTGGAGGCTGATCGATGTTAGCAACTTTTTTCCCCTCAAAGTCACCTGAATTCCACCTGATTGCTACTCGGCTGAAATTCCAGCTGCCAATTTCCTAGAAAACTCTACAGTTTCAGTCCCTAACGACCCAGAAATGCCTCTCAAAGTCCTGCTCCCACTGCCCAAGGCCGGCTTCGACCCGACCGAAACTGGCGTGCCCTGGCACAAATTATCGACCCTGGGGCACCAAATTGTGGTGGCAACGCCGGATGGGCAACCGGCAGAAGTGGATGAGCGGGTGCTCACGGGGAAGGAATTGGGAGTCTTCAAAAGAGCATTGATGGCAGATGAAAACGGTCAAACCGCCTTCCGTCGATTGGAAAGCAGCCGCGAGTTTCAAAATCCACTGCGCTATGAAGAAATCATTCCGTTCGAGTACGACGCGGTGCTCTTGCCCGGTGGGCATGCCCCTGGAATGAAACGCTATCTAGAATCCAAATATTTACAGCAAGTCGTGGCATGGATGATGGACGTCAACCGACCGGTCGGCGCGATCTGCCACGGGGTAGTCTTGGCCGCGCGCAGTCAATCCGAATCCAGCGGCAAATCGGTCTTGTATGGACGCCGCACTACCGCGCTGCCGAAGTACATGGAAATGTCGGCATGGGCCGTCACCGCGCCGTGGCTGGGAAGTTACTACCGCACTTATAAACAGTCGGTGCAAGATGAGGTCAAAGCCGCGCTGGAATTCCGCAGCGACTTCCGCCCAGGCCCGACGTCGTTATTCCGCGACAACCCTTATGCCTTAAAACGCGGTTATGTCGTTCGCGATGGCAATTATCTTTCCGCCCGCTGGCCCGGTGACGCTCACCGTTTCGCCGAATCCTTTGCCCAGATGCTGTACGAGGAAGAAACGCGAATTCAATAAGCGGCTCGCGGCGAATTGGGATAGGTATGAAAGGATAGGGGGAGATGCCTAAGTCCAATTGAGCCAAGCCTCATTTCGCAAGCAGCTCTTGATGCAACTGCGTCGCCCGTCGGCCGCGTAACCAACCGCAGAGACCGTGGAATGGGCCAAGCGAAAAGTAAATGATTCCAGCCCAACCCGGTTCCCCATCAGAAAGAATGATGAGGAAGGAGATCAAAGCAACTCCAACCGAAATCAGGTGATGGATGATCCCGGTCACGGTTAAGTAGATTTCGAGCTGGTCGAGTTCTAGCTCTTTGCGCTTGGAGTAGGCGCGCCATTGCATCAACGCCAGCAAGCCAAAAACGCCGATGATGGCGGCGGCGTAAAAGATCATCATCCAAGCGCGTTGTTGGTCGTCGGTAAAATCGAAGGCAACGCCTGCCGGTGGTTGGAACATCTCGTGCAGCGTTTCTCGGTCGCCCAATACGACGCGCCATAAAAACATCGCCAGGAATTTCAATGGATAGGCGAGGAACATGACCAGAAACAAAAAGGCCGCGTTCAACATGGAGGTGGCGAAGTCTTCCAGTCCGTAGCGCCGGAAAAACATGTAGTGGTAGTGCCAGGCCATCATCAACATGGCGAAGCTGACTAGGAAGACTGGAAGATCGCGCACCGTCTTCCACAGCTCATAAAACTGGGTCGGCACCGCTCCGGTGACGATTAATAAAGCGAGAGTGAGGGCAAATACTCCGTCAGAGAGGGCTTCTAATCGCGAAACCGCCTCGCCGCGCCAGCGAAACATCGGGTCGGCTGGCGCGCGCTTGTGAAATAGATGCTCGCGAATCATGGTGGCGATCATAATCGACGCCGCTGGTTCTAGCCGGATCGCGCGCGTGGTGGGTCGAGGCGCAACCTAGCCGAGGTAGGCAGCCACGCAGATGCCGTCTTGGAATCTGAGTTCCAGATCCACCTCCTCCCTCTCGCCGTCGATGGTGCATGGCACGTTTTTGTAGTTGACGAAAAACTGGCCTTGGCGGGAGTAAAACTCATCAGGGCGCCCCAGTTCCGCCATAACCTCTGACATCGAACGGAAATAAAATTCGTCCCACAATTGCTCATCGTCGCCGGCAAGACGACTGACCAGCGCCTGAAGCACCACATCATTTCGTTGACGATGCGTCTGCAAGCTAGCCCGCACCGCATTGGGCTGCCACCCACCGGGCCCCGGAGCGCCGCTTCCACCCTGTGCCAAGCCTGCCAAGCCCCCAGCTTGCCCACTCGATGCCAGCAGCCGGTTTTGCTGCTCGAGCAAATGGGTCATTCTTTCTAGCCGCCCACGAATCGACTCCAGAACCGGAGAAGGATCCGGGGTGGCTGGCATCAACATCCACGGCATTAAAACCAGCGCGGCAAAGACGATGAGCGCACTCCAGAGCATCGGCAGGGTCAGCTTCATGCTCGGACTATCCGTTGGAACACCCCTGACAACCGAATTCCTAGCTAGCGCCTACAAATGGCCCCGTGGCAGGACGCTCTAATTCGCGTACGAGGCAACTCCACGCGCCATGGAAGCCTTCCAAGTGCGCTCGGAGGGCCACAACTGCAGCACGATGACGTCGCCATCTTGGGCGTGCATTTCGGCTGAGAATGCCTTCAGATCCAGAACACCGCGGCGTAGTCGAATCGCTGCCCCCTCCCCACGCGGGTGGGTGAAGGTGCGCGCATTCTTCACGTGCGGCAGCAGATCCTCGGGCAGGGTGAGCTCTGGGTTCGCGTCGAGCACCGCACCACCGTGCAGCACCAAAACCATGTCCCCGCGCTCGTGCCAACGCATGGCCATCACCGCTTCAGAATCGAAGTCGGTGCGCAAGGCTTGGGTGGCAAAGCCGGCGGCTTCGTGCTGGTAAGACGGGGATTCCATCGACGGGTTGAGTTCTTCGCGTGGCGCTGCGACGGGTACCGGTTGCGCCGCTGGCTGCGGGCTTGGCGCAGGGACATGCGGAAGACTAGCGGCAGGGGCTGCTGGCGTGATGGTTAAATCACCATCTTCGACCACCATTTCCTCTTGCGTAGACAACGAACGGAATACTGCGGCACGCGCCGCTTCGGGGTGCCCAACCAACGCCCAATTCCCACCGGGAATGTGAGCGATAATGGCCGAGTAAGAACCCAAGTTGTTGAGCAAAGCCCAACCCATTTCACGTTCTTCCCAAGCAGACTGCACGTCGGCACGACTGGCGACGCCACCGCGCTCATTGAGAATTTCCAGCAACACCTTTTCGGATGGGCTGAGAATTTCCAGATCGGTCAAGTCTTTGGTGAAGCGAACGACTTCATCGTTTTCTTCCAGCTGAGCAAAGCCGCGCGCAACCACGTATTGAGCCAGCACTGCGGCCGGCGGCAACATCGAACGCAGTTGAAGATCGCGGGCGATTTGACCGTGAAGCAGCGACACCGGCACCGTTTCGGCGACGGCGGCCATGCGTTGAATTCGGGTATCCAAACGCTTGCTGCTCCAATCTGGGTTGAACACCCACTTGCCGTCGGTGCCCAAAACGTCCAAACCACGGGCGATGTCTTGCAGAGAGATTTGATCCTGCGGCACGCCCAAGTTGAGCAGTTCGCCGTGCAAGTCTTCGCGAGTGACCACGCCATGGCGGCGCAACACACGAGCGATGGCCAAACGAATCTGACGCGAATGTTCGGCGCCTTCTTGGCCAGAGGAAAGCAATCCGGCGTGCTTGTCGAGCACGTTTAAACCGGTTGGGATGCCCAAACGATTACTCATATCGGGCAAGGTCAGCAACAAGTCAGCGGAAACTTCAATTCCGTTCTTTGCCAATTCAGCAGCCAAATCAGCCGCTTCCATGCCTTGGGCGGGTACTTGCACTTCCCGCACCCGCGACAGCACCGGCAAGAACACCGGCTGGGCTTCGGTGATTTCATGCGATGCGCGATCGAGAATGCCACTGATGTATTGCACCGTGGTGTCGTCGCGATCGGCCAATTGAGCCATGCGCTGAGGGCCGTTGCCATCGAGGCCGAAGTAACCCATGACTACATCACGGGCGCGTTCGCGCGGCAAAGCGGCGGAGATCATCGAAGCGAGTTCATCTTGCGGCGTCATTTCGCCAGCATCGATGATGTCGCGCAACAAGTGGCGACCGTATTCCTGCCAAGCTTCTTCCGAGGCGAACACGGCGTCGCCATCAATGGCGCGGCGCAGAAATTCGGCAATGGTCAAACAACCGCGAGTGGCAATGCGGAAAGCCGCACCGAAGCGCGGGTCCATCGGGCCCAAAGAGTCAAGGTCTGGAAGTTGAAGCGCTTGCTCAACCAATTCTTGGTCGCGACGATCCAGAATGACCGATTGACCGATGGCACGCTGGGCCCAAATCTCTTGCGGCGTCGGCATCGTGGCCTCGTCGCTGGAGGAAGCGAGCGGGTTGGCTTGGCCGTCGACGCAGCCGTCGTTAACCCATTCCAACTCACTCAACACATCGACGGCACCGCGCATGCCCAAATCGGGTACGCGTTGCAGATCGCCGAAAGTGAATCGGTCACCGCTTTCCAAACGCTCAAGCCAGTTGGCGCCTTGCATGGTAGTAAGAGTGCGGCGGTTAAATTCCAACGCACCGGCGCGCGGCCACTCGGGCAGCAATTCGTCGCCAATGGTTTCCCAATGATCGGTCAGCCATTGCAAGCCCTGGAAATGGATGCGCTGGCACAGTTCCTCGCCCAAGGTCTGCCAACAAGTGCTGTGATAAACCACAGCTGGAATGCCGCCGGAGACTTTGTCCAACGCTGGCTTCAACCAAGTGGGAAACAGCGGTCGATTAGGAACAGGTGCGCGTTGACTGCGCGCGGTGACGGTGGCGGTGGAATAACGGGTGACGTCGACTTCTTCGGTTGCTTCTTCACTAACGGCGACGTCTTGCCCTTGCCGGCCACTCAGTCCTTCAAGAATGACCAGGATTTCTAATACGCTCGAGAGGCCGAGTCCTTTTTGATTAAATAATTGCCCGAGTTTGACGCTGTTGAGCTGTTTGGGGTCTTCCCACGCGCCGGTGGCCATCAGCCATTTTCGCGCCCGAGTCGACCAAGGTAGGCCTTCGAGCCGCACCGGTGCGGGGCCAAGAATGACCGGCCGGTCGAGGCTGGATTCGGGGATCTCGGAGTAGACCTGGCGCTGGGCGCGGCCTTGAACCTGATCGGCGAGATTGAACAGATCGGACTGCTCAAGTTGGAACCAGCTGCTGTCATCGAGCTGGTCGAAGCGTTCGAATAACTGTGTTGTGGCAACGGGTTTGCGTATGCCAGTCTGAAACCAATCAGCGAGCACAGAAGGAACTAGAGGACAACCCGCAACGGGATATCTAGAAGTACGAGAATCGGGCATCGAGTTTTTCTGGTGGAGGCAAACCTATTGTAGTTTCTACAGATAGTTATGGGACGAATTCATGCATTTTGTTCGCAAATACAGGTTTTCTCTGCAGAATCGTATAGACCTTTGATTCTCATTCCGAGTCTTTCCCTGATGTTCAAGAAAACTCTCTCCTTCACTCTAGCGTTGGGCGGCTTGTTATTTGTCGCCCCCGCCACCGCCCAAACCGACGGCACCGGCAGCCTGGCCCGTGGGAAACTTGCCCCGCTGGCGACCAAGCCTGCCAAGACTGAGGTCCATCCTTTGAATCACACTTCGTTGATGGTGGTCAAATTCCGTCATAATTCTGGGGTGCGGCTGCGGGATGGACGGTTGATGACCTTGCTTGGAGCTGGCGGTGACACTGCTGGGGGCGTAAAGGTTCGAGATGAAATTGCTGCGATCCAACAGGTGTTGGTTGCCAGCGGTGGTCAGGTGAGTCGCTATTTCGAGCAGTCCGAGCAGCAGCTTGATGATTGGCGAGTAAGAGGTGAACTGCGCAGCAGCATCATGCTGCATGATTTGAATTTGTTCTTCGCGGTGGAAATGCCCAGTCAGCAAATGCTTGGTCGGACATGTGATGTGTTGAACGGATTTGAGTTGATTGAAATTGCCTACCCGGCGTCGAAGATTGGCGATCCGGTTGTAGTGAAAGGACCGGTGATGAAAGCGGTCAGCGCGTTGACGCATTGGATGGCGCCAGCCCCGGATTATGAGGGGCAGCAAAACTATCGCAACGCTGCCCCTACTGGAGTGGATGCAGATTACGGTCAAATGTTCCGTGTAACAAAAAGATGTCGCAGTTGATTTAGTCATTCAGCGGCACCTCATCTTCACTTCAGCGCCCACTTGGGCAGGAGAAAGAGGATGGGCACATCTAAGAAACGAGGATCAAAGCGCCCCGCTGGCGGAGAGAGATAGGATCTTTGATGGTTAAAAATTGGTCATACCGGCTCGCACTACCGAACCTAATCTTGGTCGGCTTGATGAGTTGCGCCATTCCGACAGATGCTCCGACGGTCAGTCGTGAAGAATTGGCCAGTCGGATGGAAGAGCCAGTCCAGCTTTGGCCAGATGGAAACCCAGGTGGATGGACTGCCGAAGGCTCGGAGAAAAGAGTGATGGGTGACGATCAAGTGCTGCGGGTTTCCCAGGTCGAGTCGCCAACCCTCACTTACTTTGCCCCGCCTGAGGAAGCGCCAAAGTCTTCCACCGCGGTGGTGATTTGCCCTGGTGGCGGCTACCGGATCTTGGCCATGAACAAAGAAGGCAGCGACGTCGCCCGGTATTTGGCGGACCATGGCTACCACGCGTTTGTGCTGAAGTACCGCCTACCGAATAAGGGTGACGTTCGTCATGGACCGGCGCTGGAAGATGCGCACCGCGCGATCGAGATGGTGCGATCGCGAAGGGAGGAACTGGGAATTGAAAACGTCGGCATCATGGGTTTTTCAGCTGGTGGCCACCTTGCTGCAGCCACGCGCACTTCTGACTTCATCGCCTTGATTTACCCCGCTTACTTTTTCCGCAACAAGCAAGCGCAGCAGCTCGCCCCAGAGATTGCACCCGGAAGCAATCCCCCACCGGCGTTTTTAGTACATGCCCTAAACGACCGCATCCCCGCCCGCAATTCGATTGTTTATGCCGAAGCTCTCGCCGCCTTAAAGGTCCCCGCCGAGGTCCATCTTTACGCCCGAGGCGGCCACGGTTATGGCATGACTTTGACCAACCGACTGCCGGTCGGCGACTGGCCGCAGCATTTGCTTCACTGGTTGAGCCGCCAGGGCAAGAAGTCGAAGGAATCGGTTAGCGATTAAGGAAGATCTGCAGAAAGGTCCGCCCAGGGTAATCTTCCCGCCACTCGCGTTCGATGCGGGTAATTTTGATTCGCTTTAACTGTACGCTTTCCTGCAGCAACACGTCTTCGGTGGACATGCGTCCATCTTGGGTTTGATTGAAGTTCGTCAGTGAGGTCTCGGCGGCGTGGGCATATTGGTCGCCGGACACTGCGTTGATATGACGCGCGATTTCTCCGGCAATATCTTGCGCAGAATTGTTGGAAGTCGCATAGGCGGTCACGCTCTATTCGGCAGTGGACCCGCTTTGATGCAACCAAAATTCAATTTCCAACTTATAGCCGTGCACAATCTTGTAGCACTGCACTTCTTCCACCACTCCATAGTCGTCCGGCACCTCGAGGATAGTGTTGGCGTGCACCGTGATCACCCGCACCCCAGGCTCCACTTCAAATTCCTGAGTTTCAGGTCCGGCCTGGCAAGCGGGCAGAGCCAGAAGCAGCAATACGGCAAACGCGCAAATCCGATTCAAAAGCATATCGAAGTATATCGCGCCGCTAAACTCCGGCCGATGAGCAAGTCCGTCGATTGGTACCTCCACCGCAAAAACTGCGCCTCCTGCACCAAGTCCGAAACATGGTTAGCGGAGAACGATATTGCCATCACCGAGCAAGTCGACGCCCGCAAACACCGCTTCAATGAACAAGAAGCGTGGCAGCTCATGGATGGCTGCACTCAAGTTTTCATCGCCCGCGGCAAATCTTGGGCTTCTTACGACCTCGCCGACGAAACCCAAACCACCGAAATCAGCAAAAAGATGCTCGGCCCGCACGGCACCATGCGTGCACCGGCGATGCGCTTCGGCAAATTGTTCGTGATCGGATTTCATCCAGAAATGCTGGAAGCCGCCAGAGCGTGATCCGATTCGGCCACTATGGAATCTGCACGCCGCGCTCTTGGCGGCATTTTTCGGCTTCGTCGTAACCGGCGTCGACGTGACGCACCACACCCATTCCTGGGTCGTTGGTGAGAACTGCGCGAATGCGTTCGTCCATTTCTTCGCTGCCATCGCAAACGATGACTTGGCCGGAGTGCTGGCTGTAACCAATGCCCACTCCACCACCGTGGTGCATCGACACCCAACTTGCGCCACCGGCGACGGCCAACATGCCGTTGAGTAACGGCCAGTCAGCAACAGCGTCGGTGCCGTCTTTCATTGCTTCGGTTTCGCGGTTGGGGCTGGCGACGGAACCGCAGTCGAGGTGATCGCGGCCGAGCACGATTGGGGCTTTGACTTTGCCATCGCGAACCAGCTTGTTGAAGGCCAAGCCGGCGATATGACGCTCGCCGTAACCCAACCAGCATATGCGGGAAGGCAGACCTTGGAAGGCGACGCGTTCTTGGGCCATGCGAATCCAGCGGCACAAGCTTTCTTTGTGCGGGAACAGATCAAGAATGACTTGATCGGTTGCGGCGATGTCGGCCGGGTCGCCGGAAAGTGCGGCCCAGCGGAACGGACCCATGCCCTCGCAGAATAGCGGGCGGATGTAAGCGGGCACAAAACCGGGGAAGTCGAATGCGTTTTCGACGCCGGCTTCTTCCTGAGCGAATGCGCGCAGGTTGTTGCCGTAATCAAAGGTCTCGGCACCGCGTTTTTGCAGTTCGAGCATTTGCTTCACATGGCGGCCCATGGTACCGAAGCTGTGCTTTTGGTATTCGGTTTCATCCGACTTACGCAGCGCGTGCGCATCCTCCAAGCTCATGCCGTCGGGTACGTAACCGCCAAGTGGATCGTGTGCGCTGGTTTGGTCGGTGAGCGCGTCAGGGGTGATGTTTTCTTCGATCAAATAACCAAGCAGCTCGGTGGCGTTGCAGCAAACGCCAATCGAAATCGATTCACCGGCATCCTTCGCCGCGAGTGCGCGCTTCACCGCTGCCTCAATCGACGGCTCGCACACATCCAGGTACTTGGTGCGAATGCGGAAATCAATCCGCGTTTGATCGACATCGGCGATCAAACACACGCCTTCGTTCATGGTCACCGCCAACGGCTGCGCACCACCCATACCGCCGACGCCCGCCGTCACACACAAACGCCCTTTGAGCGTTCCACCAAAGCGCTTGTTGGCAGCGGCGGCAAAGGTTTCATAAGTGCCTTGCAAAATGCCCTGGGTGCCGATGTAAATCCACGAGCCAGCGGTCATCTGGCCATACATCATCAGGCCATCCTTCTCCAACTGGCGGAAGTGATCCCAGTTGGCCCACTTACCTACCAAGTTGGAGTTGGCGATCAAAACCTTCGGTGCCCACCTATGAGTGCGAAACACCGCGACAGGCTTGCCGGACTGCACCAGCATGGTTTCGTCGGACTTGAGCTGCTGCAGCGTGTCGACGATTTTCTGCGCCGCGTCCCAGTTGCGCGCCGCTTTGCCGGTACCGCCATACACCACCAAGTCGGCCGGATTTTCGGCGACGTCGGCGTGCAAGTTGTTCAAAAACATGCGCAGCGCGCCCTCAGCCTGCCAATCTTGGCAGTTCAATTCAGGGCCGATCGGTGGCTGCTGCGCGCCCGGAGTCAGCACAATTCGAGGCTTGGTTTCGGCAACGGTCATGATTTGCCCATTGTACCTTTGCCGAACAAATTACTGCATATTGGCCACCAACGCCTGAACCTGATCTACCAAACCCTGCTTGCGTACGCCAGCATCCCAAGCAGCTTGCACAGCGGCGTCGGCGTCTAAACCGTTTTCGACCGCTTGGTACATGCCCCAGATTGCGCCGACGCGGGCGCCGGAGCGGCAGTGGATCAGCACGTGGCCGTCAGGAGCTTCGCTCAGGACGCGTTGAAGCTCATAGGCAGAGTCCATGGTGAGCGCGCTGCCGGTGACTGGAATTTGGTAATAGGCAAGGCCCGCCTGCTCGGCCAATAGCGACTCATTCTTCGGGTAGTCCTCGGAATCCGGGCGCAGGTTGATCACCGTGCTGTAGCCCATCGGTTTCATCAAACCAAGTTGGGCAACCTCAAGTTGGCCGCCCGACGAAATCCCCGGTGCGATCACCCTGAAGTTCGGGATGTCCACTGGCGCTGGATCGCCTTCGCGGAGCGGAGCGCTTTGGCAGGCTGCGAAAGTGCTCACGCAGACGAGGAGGAGGAAAAGCCAATTCTTCATGGCGCCCAACATAGACCCGCATAACCTTCCCGACCAGGGTTTGATAGCTTGGAGCACCACTTGTTCCACGCCGACGTCATGCGTTTCCACTCGCTCCTAGCACTCCTTTCTCTGTTGTTCGCCGTGCAGGCAGCAGCGGCTCCAGCCCAGCTTCAAACGGGCGACGCCCCCAGCTTGGCTCATGGAATCTGGCGCGGCTGGCTGGATTCCCCGGGGGGTGAATTGCCCTTCCAAATGCGCTTCGAAGGAGCTGGCAAGGATCTCAAAGTTTGGATCCATAACGGCACAGAGCGAATCCCTATCCCTGAAGTGAGGTGGGAAACTCCAGCCAACGCCACCCCGACTTTGGTACTCGGCTTCCCCCACTACGATTCCGAAATCCGCGCCCAAGCCATGGACGGTGGCCGCCTGGACGGAGTGTGGAAAAAGCGCCGCAGCTTGACCGAATGGCGGGAAATGAAATTCCATGCAATTTCTGGGGTCGAACACCGATTTCTACCGACGCCGATGCCGTTGGGCATGCCGCAGCTCCCCCCAGTCACTGGGCGCTATCAAATCGACTTCTCCTCCAGCAGCGACCCGGCCGTCGGCATTTTCAGCCAAAGTGAAGAGGGATTGGTAACTGGAACGATCATGACCACGACCGGTGACTATCGATATCTAGCCGGGCGAGTGAATGGCGATCAGTTTCGTCTATCGGTGTTCGATGGAGCCCACGCTTTCCTCTTTCATGCGCGCATGACCCCCGAGCCAACCCTCAACGCCGACGAACACCCGCCCAGTCCGCCACCGACCCTGTTGAAAGGTGATTTCTGGTCCAGCGATCGCTGGCATGAAACTTGGACTGCGTCACGCGATGACTTGATCCAACTGCCAGACCCGTGGAAGCAAGTCGGCCTCAAAGCAAAGGCAGACCTGCCTAACTGGCAAGAGTGGTCTTATCCAGACTTGGATAACAAACCCCGGCGCCTCGACGACCCCGCCTTCCAAGGCAAAGCTCGGTTGATCGTGCTCTTTGGAAGCTGGTGCCCCAATTGCCACGACGAAGCGCACTACCTCAAGGAACTCCATCAACGCTACGGCGAACGTGGACTCAGCATTTTGGGCTTAGGTTTTGAAATTGGAAACGACCAAAAGCGGGATCTGGCTCAACTCAATCGCTACCACAAGTTGATGGAGCTGCCCTATCCAGTCCTACTCGCTGGACCCGCCAATAAATCCAAAGCAGCGGAAGCCTTCCCTCTCTTGACCGAGGTCAAGTCCTACCCCACCACTCTATTCCTCGACGCCGACGGCAACATCCGCCACATCTGGTCAGGCTTCAGTGGCCCCGCCACTGGAACCGCCCACGAGAAACTGCGGGCGGCCTTCGAGCAGCGCATCGAACAATTGCTTATCGAGTAAGTAAAGACCGAACTTCAGTCAGACGCAGCAGCCTTCGCCAAGGGTGGGCGAATCAGCCATGAACGTCGAATGCTCTTACGGCCGACCAACCACCATGCAAAAAATGCGGTGGTGAGGAATCGAGAGATTGGCGTGAACCATGGACCGAGAGGGTCGGTGAGGTCGACCAACATGCCGTCACCGGGGAAGGGGCCGAAGCCGAACAGCATCGGTAGGCGGTACCAGTAATAACAGGCGATTGCAGCGGCGGCGAAACTTCGGTTGAGAGGTTGCTCGGCAACTTTACCGCGAAGCAGAAAGTACACTGCCAAAGTGCAAGCGGTGCCAAGCATGGGCCAAGCAAATGCTTGCGCCAGATGACTCCAACCTTCGCCGTTGGCGTAATCGGGTACTTGGAACCAACCCCAAATGAATCCGGCGAAGCCACCGACCATCAAATAGCCGGCGATGGACCGGGCTGTGGTTCCGTTGGCGGAAAGAGGATCTAACTTGGCTGTTGCGTCGGGGCAAGGCTGCACACATTGCTCGCACGGATGGCAATGAGCATTGGGCGGTGACACCACTGCGGCGGAACCGTAAAGCCGCTCGACCGGATGGACCGGGCACATGCCGGAGCACCAGCCGCTTTTCCATTCGAAGCGAGTGCCCATGAAAACCGAAACCACCGCCAACCCAACGATGGCAAAGCCAGTGGCAGGACCATTCAAATCCATGACCACATGGCGGAACGGCACGATGGCATAAAGCAAAACGACGCCAAGTAAAAACAGGCGCCCCTGCCACTCGGCGGAAACCGATTTCCGGCTACTCAATCCGGCATGGCGGCCCATCAAAGCAGTGGATGCCAGCGGACAAATGTTGCGCCAAACGCCCGGCGCGATTGCCAACAAAGCTGGCGCGACCGGGATCAGGATATTCCAAAAAGCGTGTAGCCCGATTTCGGGCAAGAAAAATAAAGCCGCGAGGATTGCGACCCCAACCAACCAAACGGCTGCTTGAACGCCTCGCCAAATTCTAAGATGAGTCGTTTTCATGGATGCTGGAGGAAAGAGAACCCCAGCATCATGGATAAGTTCTTAAATGGCAAGGGCAAATATACGTTTACCCTTGCAACTCCGTCTCAATTACTTCGGCGCGTTTTTGGCCACGTAGCGGTGGTCCTCGACCAGCTGCAGCAGGTCGAAACTACTCAACAGACCCACCACGGCCTTGTCGTGCATGACGATCACATGATGCACATGGTGCTTGCGCATCAATCGCGCCGCCTGATGCGGGCCGTTGTACTGGGGAATCGTCAGCACATCTTTGGTCATGACGTCCTTCACCTTGACCAAGTCCGATGGAGCGTTCATCAAGTCAATCGCCGAGACGATGCCGACCGGCTTGTCAATGTCGTTGACCACCGGCAGGGCGTGAATTCCGTATTCGTCCATCAAGCTGCGCGCCTGACCCACGGTTTGTACCCGCGTCGTGGTCACGACGTTTTTGCTCATCAGTTCGGAGATTTTGACGTTCATTTGTCTCGTAGTCCGGGCGCTTCATCGCGGAGGCGCTTGGCTTCTTCCAGTGCATCGCGCACTGCTGGGTAGTCGACGACCTTCAACGCCGTCTCAAAGTCGGCGATCGCTTCGTCGTAGTTTTTGTGATCCATGTGCAAAGAACCGCGGTAGTACAAGTAGATCACGGTGTTCATCTTGTTCGGCTTGCGGTTCAGCAGCTCAGTATACGCAACTACCGCCTTCTGATACTCGCCGCCCTCCATTGCTTCCTGAGCGTAAGTGGCCAGCGCCGCAGACTCCTTGGGCAACTCAATTTCGGCGACGACTTCGCCGGATGGAGCAAAATGCACCACCACCTGCCGCTTCGGGTTCAACCAACGATCGATCACCCGACCCAAGCCGTCGCCACCTGCCGCGTCAATGCGCTGGTGATAACCGGCGATCCACTGATCTTCGGCGTAAACAGCCATCCGGCCCATGTCGGCGGCCAACGAAAAATACGGGCGCGCGCGCAGCGGCAGATTGAGGAAGCGATCGCGTTCTTCGCGCACTGCTTTGGCAACCTCGTCCAAGGTCGGGCCGTCTTTCTTCAAAGCAGCCATCAGCGCTTCCAACTCCTGGTAAGCCCCTTCGCCCGTTGCGGCGACGGTGAACATTCCACTGCCCTGGCGTTCGAAATAGCCGACCTGAAAAGGCTCGCCAGCTTTGGTTTCGCGGCGATCCAGCAGTCGGGCAAGCAGCGCCAGTGAAGCCGAATCCTGGTGCGTACGCGGCGGCACGATCCAGCAAAACTCCACCCGATCCCGAGCCAGGTCCGAATCAAAACGAGCAGAGCGTGCTCCCAGTGGCTCGCCTTCGCCGACGCGATTCGGCAGTGGCGCATTCGGTCGCTCCCACCCCTTAAAAGCGGCGGCAATCTGCGCCAAGGCCTGTTTTGGGTCATTTGGCGTCACCACCACCACCGCCGCGTTATCCGGGCGGTAGTAAGTGCGGTAAAACTCCTCGATCGGCCCGACCTCAATCCCTGGAGCCTTGGTGTGGCCCTTTTCGTCGCGCAAACCGAAGCGATATCCCTCGCGGCGGTAGACCGCAGATTCCAACTGTTCCGCGCGGGTGGTGCTTGGCCGCCAGGTGTGGGCTTCCTCCAACCGCAGACGCTCGCGCTCGTGCAAAACCGGAGCTTCCTTGAAGGTCAAATTAGCCATGCGGTCGGCTTCCATCACCAACACGCGGCCGATTGCGCTAGCCGGGATTCCGTGGTCGTAATAGAGGGTGTAGTCGTCGCGAGTGAACGCATTCGACTCGGCGCCCAGTTCCTTTTTGACGATGCGATCATGCTCGTCGGCGCCCGTTGTGGGCGTGCCGGTGTAGAGCGCATGCTCCGTAAGGTGTGCCAGACCGGTAGTTTCCGCCGATTCATCGCGGTTGCCAGCGCCAATCACCACAAAGACTGAGGCGGTCCCTACCGCCTTGCCCTGACCACCATTTTCATTGGCTGAGCCGCTGGCACCCTCGACACCTGCGTCTTGGACGGCAAGTGCGCGCAATCCGTTGGGGAGCACCGCGCGGTGAAAGGTAAAGGAGCCAATCTGAACCGGAGCCAGATGTTTAAAACCAGCTTGCTCTTGCGCCTGCCCTTTTACTGCATGAGCAAAAGGGTTCTGAGCGCTAACCGGGGCCGTCAACGCCAACAGGGAAACGAGGAAAATCCACTGAAATTTCATCCCTGAATTTTAACGGCTCGGGCGTGATCACCTGTAGTCCAATCTTGGATTTCACGGCTGCACGCTGAACGGGAGGCAGGGAAAGGATCACTGCACCACAACTTCCACCACATTGCTCACCCGCTGATACTGCGCGCCTTGCAACCACAAGGTCATTCCGGCCAACGCCATCGGCACTGACTTGGACCACGAAACGGATCCACTTGCATCGGTCAGCTGACGCCACTCCACTTGTTCGGGCGAAATCAAATCCAACGATACGTCCAAACCTGGAATCGGAGTGGAGCCGATGCCTTGGATACTGGCGGCTAGATAGGCCCAGTCGGATTCGGTGCCGTCGACTAATTGCATGTTCAAGGGTTGGCCAGCAATCGGTTGAGTGGGCTGCAGGTCCAAGCGGAACAGGTCGTAAAAATACGCCGCACCGATTTGGGAATTGCCCGATTCGCTATGTTGCGGCGATCCGGTTGCCATCCAACCTTGATCGCAACTCACTGAATTTCCGAACATCGCATTGCTTGTGTCCGGGGAAGAAATCATCTGCAAGGGTTCGCTCCACAATCCATTCTGATGACAAAAGGAATAAATCGCGCCGCGCTGACTCCGAGCACTCGGGGCTGAAACGACCACTTGGCCATTCCCCAGCGCCACCGACGCACCCAAGCCGATGCCGTCCATGCTCGGCCCGACCGTGAATTTATGCAGCTGATCCCAATGGCCAGATCCTAGGTCGAAAAGGTAAGCCGCACCTTGTAGATTGCCGGCGTCGACGAAAAGAACATTTCGTGTTCCACCCATTGAACTCCATCATGGACGAAAGCGTAGGCAACGCCGGAGGCATCGCCAAAACCATCATGAAGCGGAGCGCCGATTAAAATGATGCCATTTTCCGTATCGACGTCGTAGCCAAAGTTATCCCCAGTGGTGGAATTGGACGCGGTTAACTTTTGTTCAAATGCCAGTCCACGCCATTGTGGCGGTATACAAAAACAGCGCCTCGAGCGCCCATTCCCGGTGCACCTACGAG
>CAZMDZ010000040.1:0-17195 GCA_964565175.1 uncultured Planctomycetales bacterium | reverse complement strand
CCTCCACTCTGATCTGGAAAAGCGTCACTTCAATTATTGTCTCATCTGGGGGATCAGCGACCATTCATACCGGCCTCTGGCCGGTGAGAACGGGCGTTGAAATTGATGTATCCCCGTTGTATCTACTCCTTGCTCAGCTTGATGGTGCCGTGGCTTTGGTACAAACGACTCGTTTTCACTGGTCTCTTCGCTCAACCCAATCGCTACACGCCGCTCCCGCCGGAACAATCTCAAGGCGGTGTTGTTACCAGCCGCGCGCTGCAAATGATGGAGCAGGCCTATCAACACGACCAGGCGTACTTCTTTTTCCTCCACTACATGGACCCGCACGAACCGTACGCTGCGCCAATCGGCTATTACGGCAAGCGCGGCGGCACTGGTTTCCATCCGCGCTACTTGGAGGAAGTTGAGTTCATCGACGCTTGTGTCCAACAAGTGGTCGAACGATGCCAGCAGTCCGGGCGACCATTCGTCATCCTCTTCACTTCGGATCACGGCGAGCATTTCAACGAGCACGGTTACATCGGCCATGCCAATACTTTGCATAACCCTGTGCTGCAGGTGCCGTTCATCCTTTATGGCGACGGCATCCGCGCTGGCCAAAAACTAATCGATGTGCGCTTGGACGACGTCGCCCCGACTTTGCTGGCACGTTGCGGCTTGTCCACTCAAGGTATGACGGGCCGCGATCTTCTTGCACCAAACTTGGCCGCAGGCAACATCCACTTCATTCGAGATGACGATTTCTACGGTGCCGTGATCGGTGATTACAAATGGATGAGCCCGGTCGGCTGGAAATTGGGCGACGATGGCGCAGGGAACTGGTACCAGTGGCGAATGGATCCAGGAGAGGAAAACGCAGTACGCTTTCCAGAAGGTCCCCAAGACTTATGGAGTCAAATCCTAACTGCGTTTGAGCAAGCGCCAGATTCAGTGGATTCAACCTATGATCCGCAACAAGCGGTGCGGCAAATCGCCATCATGGAAGCGATGGGATACGTCGAAACGCCGAAAAATCTCTAAATGAAACGAGTTTTTGCTCATTGTGTAGCTCTAAGTATCCGAGCAAGAGTAAATAGTATCGACCACTAGTCTTTTCCTGGGAAAAGGCTTATAGTTAATCAATGTCGATTTCGTTTCCAATAGGAAAGGTTAGCGGCTAAATGAAAGCGACCTGCAATCCCCCTGTAGAGCACACTTTCCTATGGATCAACAAACCTCCGTTGCTCCTCAACCTCCTCTTCCTGTCAATAAGGGGAAAGGTGTGTGGAGCATGTACTTAGGCGCGGCCGTTGTGCCGCCGCTGCACGCAATTCTGCTGGTGCCAATCGATCACCAGCCGTGGGCGGAACTTACATCGCTGATGTGGCTCGGCGCCTTGATTTGGGTGACGCCATTAGCCTTCTTCCTTGGCCTTTTCGGACGGAACTCCTTGCTTTGCTCGCTGCTTGGACCAGCAGGCACTCCAGTCAGGAACATTCGCAGTTTTTATCTAGGCGCTCTTGCTGTTGCGCCGCCATTTTTCACCTCGATTCAGACCTGGGTGGGCATCGACTGGAAATATGCACCAGTCCTCTCCGTCGGCTTCATGGTGGCGCTGCTGCCGTTGCTCCGTCTTACTCCAGGCCGTACTCAAAGTTATGCACGGTCTTTGCGCAGCTTTGGCCTGCTTGGTTTGCTCGCTTGCCTGGCCGCTGCTTGGAACGGCCCAATTGAAAATCATCGCCTTTATGGCCAATTCGGAGATCCAGTCGTTTCGGCCAACTTGGCTGGCCTCGAAACCCCCGTTTCCAGCAACTCGCCCGATGTCTTCCTCATCTCGGTAGACACCTTGCGCGCCGACGCAATCCTCGGCGGCAAAATGGGCGGCGAAACACCGTTTTTAGATCACTTACGCGCAGGCGGCACCTGGGCGGACTTTGCCTGGTCTTCCAGTAACCGCACCGTTCCCGGCCATGGCGGCATGTTGACAGGTCGAGGCTCCCTCGAACACGGGATCTATCTCAATAACACCCGCCTCGACGAAAGTCTGCCGCACCTTAGTTCTCAGTTCCAAAAAGGCGGTTATCGCACCGTGGGTTTGATTAGTAATCCACTGATGCGCACCCTCACCGGTTTCGAACACGGCTTCGATCATTTTGACGACGCTTTGGTTCGCGACAACGCCCGCATTCATGTCTTCCTCAATGCCACGCGGGAGAAGACGATGCTCGGCTTAATGCTGCCGCGGTCTTATTTCCGCCGGGTGGTACTGGCTGGTATGTACGCCATGCCCAAGCGCAGCACTCCGCCAATTGAAGATCTATCCTTAGGCGGACTGGTCACTAATCGTGCTTTATCGATGATGGACCAAGCTTATTCCAGCGAACAAGCGACGTTCTTTTTTCTCCATTACATGGATCCGCACGAGCCTTACGTCGCGCCGGAAGGCTACCACGGTTCCCGGCCTGGTCCTGATCCGTTGCAGCGCTACCTTGAAGAGGTCGAGTTCATTGATGACTGCATCGAAAAGATCGTGGTGCGGTCGCGGGAGTCGGGTCGCCCGTTCGTCGTGTTGTTTACTTCGGACCATGGTGAGCACCTTGGCGAACACGGTTTCACTGGCCACGCCAACACGCTGTATAACCCAACCATCCACGTGCCGTTCATCCTTTACGGCGACGGCATTCCCACCGATTTAAAGATTGATGACGTCGGCTTGGAAGACGTCGCCCCGACCTTGTTGGCTCGCTGTGGATTGCCAGCAGAGGAGATGTATGGGCGCAATGTGTTAGATCCAAACGTCGAAGCGGCGGGCACATTTTTCGCTCGTGACGAGAATTATTACGCTGCAGTGGTCGGCGAATATAAGTGGATTAGCTCACGTGGCTGGAAGCCAGGTCAAGGCCCAGATGGCGAATGGTTCCGCTGGAAGGAAGATCCCGGCGAAAACAATCCGGTCGAAGTCGACGAAGAAAGCTGGATCAAAATCCTCGAGGCTTTCGAGCAAGTTCCAGCGACGGTGGAGGCGGTTTATGACTCCGATGAAGCGGCCAGGCAAATGGCGGTGATGGAAGCACTGGGCTACGTTGAGGCTAAGCGGTAAAAACTGCGATTTCTGCTTTCGCGAGGAAAAAGAATCAAAAAGGGGTTGTCCGCCACTAAGGCTGGACAACCCCTTTTCTTTTTCCTCATGACACAGAAGCTCACCAACGCCAAGACTAAGGTCGAAGTCGTCCATAAAAACTGCACTTATAACTGCAAGCACTGTTTTGTTGCCTCGACCAAGGCAGCCTCGGCGGAAGCCAGCCGCGAGACGGCAAACAAGCTGGTCGACAAGGGCTATGAGGTGAGTATTTGGACCTCGTCGATGGAAAAGAAGGGGGCGATCAAGCTACGCAATGAGTATGGACAGTGGCGTTCGGGCAAAGGCAAAGTGGATTGCATCGTCGAGCTGCGTGATTCGCTGCCGCATTACATGGAAGACGCCCCCGACGACAGTCCATTCGGTTTTAGCTTGCATGGTCACACTGCTGAGATTCACGACCATTTGGTTCGCGACCCAAAGAACTTCGACCGGGTTTGCGCAACCCTACGGGAAGCACACGAGCGCGGCATCCAGCAATATTTTGTCAACCACGTCGTTCATAAAAAGAACTTCAAGCACTTGGAAGAGTTCACTCAGTTAATGGCCGAACTCAAAGTCCCGCACTATCGGATTACCAAAATGGTTTCGAGTCCGTCGGTGATGGAGAATATTCCGGAACTGCTGCTGGAGCCAGACGAGATTCACCAAGTCATCCGCCAGGCGAATTCCTTGAGAGAGAAGTATCGTGGGCGCGTCATCGTTGGTGTTGCGGTGGATGGCTTTGGCAAGTTGTTTACAAAGAAGCGTTACAACTTAATCAAAGCAATGTGCAAGATGGCGCCGATGCAAATTCGCCACCACTGCGAAGCGGGGCGCGAAGTTTTTGCCGTCAACGCAGAAACCAATGAGGTTTTCCCTTGTCGCTACTTTGCCAATGCCGAAGAGGGACGGATTGGCAAGATGGACGACCAGGGTCAGTTGATCTTTGATACCTTGAATTGGAAGTCAGATTTCCAAGCCAATATCCAACAGGTCGAGGAACCGTGCCGCAGTTGAATGATGGCGAGTGGAATCCCTATGCGGGCTTAGTTAGCTGCCCGGTGGCGAATGGCGTCTACTTGGGGTATTGATCCAAGGCTAATCGAATACTGATCCAAGGCTAATCGAAGTAAAAACCCTTGGTGATCCAGTCCAACTCGTAATCCGCGCAGTTGGCAACCGCTGGTAAAGAGACCCACTGGTTCTTTTCGCGGAAGATCAATTTGCATTGCTCAAGTTGCTCGAGCAATGCCAACACCTGGCTTTCGTCGGCGTGGGCGGCCAGGCTGAACTTAACTTCCTTGCCGTTGCTTGGAATAGCTGGAATGGCTTGATGCGGCCGCAACGGCATCAACCCGCCCTTTCCATCCGGTCTCTCAGAAGGCACCCCTTCGCGACCAATCTGCGCCGCCGACGCCATCAGCCGGGGCAATCCGGTGGGGGCGTCCATCGCCAGGAACAGCGCTGCCGCTCCATCTTGCAGCCGATATTCCGTTTTGCTCAATGTCGGCCGTTGATCCTGGATTAAGACATCCTTGCCGTCCATCCGCCAAGTCAACGCACACCGCTTGGGCTGCCAGCGACTGCGCCAACGAAACAACCGGTCCCGAAGTGGCGCGATGTACTCCGGCTCTGGCGGTCCGCCGGTCTCGTAGTAATAAGCGATCGATTTTTTGGCAGCTTCACTAAAGGGGAAAAGGTGCTCGTAATACCAACTCCGTTTCAGGTGAATGCCAAACGATTCGGGATCTTGGTGATAGGGGCTGGAGCGCACAAAGTTGATTGCGAAGACGCCTTCGGGTGGTTGCAAGTGCTCCAGCGATGGCGCCAGTTGCTGCATCCATTGATAATCCGCCGGATTCTCGCCGGGGAAACCGCCCAGCAAGTAGTAATAGCAAAGCACGCCATAATCACGGCAATACTTGAGCAGTGTAATCGCCTGAATTCCGGTCAAGCCCTTGCGCATCAACTTCAGAATCGGTGTGCTGAAATTTTCAATCCCCGGTTGAATATGCGTCACCCCGGCTTTGGCCATCGATGCAATCTGATCCCGTTTTAAATTGGCTTTGGTCTCAAAAAAGATGTCCACCTTCTTTTTGGCCAAGGATGCGCTTTCTTCTAGCTGGTTGAAATAATCCAGTGCAATGATGTTGTCGGTCATCAAAAGGAAGCGCGGTTGAGAGCGCCGGACCACGCCCTCTACCTCAGCTTCAAACTGGCGAAACTCTTTCGCCCGAAATTTCATGCCAGTGGAATTCAAACCACAAAACGTGCAATGGCTTTTGGCACCCCACCAACATCCACGCGACGCTTCCAACGGCAACACCATCGGAAAATTTTCGGGCACGCCGACGGCTTCGCGAGTGGCCACATAGTCGTCGAAATCGGGCGGCGGCACGTCGGAGAAATCGGTGACTGGCAACGGCGCGGCGCTCAAGACTACGCGGCCATCGGCGCCGCGATAGTAGAGACCGGGAATCTTGCTGGGCTCACTTCCATCTTGCAGTAGGTGCAGATAGGCCGGCAGCGAGTGGTCAGCGTCACCGGAAAAGACGGCGTCGAGATGGGGGTATTCCTCAAGGAAAAACCGACCAGCATCTCCCTCGCAGTTCGCCCCGCCCATGATGACGATCTTTTCAGGCCACTTTTGTTTGATGGACCTGGCCATCGCTAAAGCTGGCACCGTCTGATGAAAGGTGTTGCTCAAGCCGATGACATCGGCGTCGGCAAGCGGGGCGCAGAATTCGGCCACCATCTCGGCGGCGGCAGCTTTGAGGTCGCGCACTACCTGGGCCGGGGTGGGGTAGCGCTTGAGCCAGTGGAGAAGCCGCTTGCGCAAGCGGCCGCGGTAGCGCAAATCCAGCTGGCGTAGGCCTTCCTCGGCGCTCGGCTGCTGCCAATCGGGGAAGGCGACGTCGGTAAAAATCCATTCGTTCCACGGGTGGAAGGGCATCAGCGACATCCGGTAATAGAACAAATAGCGGCTGCGCAGCTTGCGACCTGGCATCCGTTTCAGCATATTGAAATCGGCGTAAACCGTTTTGCAGTCAAAGCCTTCCGCCTTGAGGCGAGCAGACAATACGGCAATGCCAAGGTTCGGGATCCCGATCGGGGCAAAGGGCGGGTTGACCAAGGCGACCTTAAGACGGGGTGGCATACAGAGATTTCCTAGCCGACCCCGGGAATTTCCTGAATGAAATCCTTATTGGAGGGCGAATCTCGTCCGCAAATGGGTTGCCATGGGATTTACCCCCCTTCCTTTTGCCCTCGTTGCAGCACTCGTTTTGGGTGCGTTCACTCGCGTCCACGCGTCCACCTCTACGGCGGACGACCTTAGCCATTTATGCCAGACCGCTGAGCAGATTTGCGAAGTCGAAGTTTTGGCCAAAGAATCCGTGCGTTTAGACGACGGCACGGTGGAAACCCGTTACACCTTCGCTTCGATTTTGCCGATGAAAGGTTCCATGGGTTCCACTCAAGTCGTCAGGATCCCGGGCGGCGCCGTTGCCGGTCGGGGTCTCGCCATCCCTGGTATGCCCAGCTTTGAGGTCGGAGAGAGACATATTCTCTTCCTCAGCGCTGAAGGGCAGAACCAGTGGCGGTTGCCGGTCGGTCTTGATGCTGGAGCCTTTCAGGTCCGTCTCGGTAGAACTGCAAACCAAGCCCGCGTAGTCGGTGGGGGAAGTTGCTGTGATCAGGACGGGCATCAGGAGCATCACCAGTCCTATGACCGATTTGTCCAACGCATCTTCGAGGAACTGCGGAAATAGCCCTCGCTCGACGCACCCAACCCGTCCATCGCCGGACGATGATTCTTCATCGCCACGCCGACGGGGGCCGATGTCGTCTGGCAGAAGATGGCTGACTCGTGCAGCCCTCCTGGTGGCTGCTTTTGGGGCTGGCGCTGGCATCGCCGAAGGCTACGTGCGCATCGTGCTCGGTGGCAAAACACTGCACTGGAACAACCCGGATATAGACTGGCAGTTGAACCCGGAGTCGTTCAGCGGCATGGACGCGCAGGGCGTTTCCGACGCCGCCGATCGTGCTTTTTCCACCTGGAACCAAGTCAACAAAAGCGCGATCAACTTTGTCCGCGGTGAAGATACTAGCGAAGCCGATTACTCGCGCTCGACGCACATCGTTTACTTAGACTCGGATAACAGCAGTGGATTTTTTCCCAACGGCAGTGGAACCGTTGCGATTACGCCGATCATTTACGGCACATCAGACGGCCGCATCATTGACGTCGACATCATCTTTAACGGCAAGGATTTTGACTTTGCGCTGCACGCCAATGGCAGCAAGTTTGATCTGCAAGATGTGATGACTCATGAGATCGGTCACATGATTGGTTTGGACCATAGTCCACATCATGGATCGAGTATGTGGCCTTACGTTTCGCCGGGTCAATGGCTGCACCGCTCGCTGAGCCAAGATGACATCAGCGGCGGCATTGCAGCGGCCAAAGACGGCGGTATTGCAGTGCTCAAAGGCAAGCTGCATGACCCCGACGGCAATAATTTGCGCGGCGGTGGCGTTGCCCTGATCCGTGCCGACGACGGCCGTTTGGCGGCCACTGGAGTGAGTAATTCCAATGGCAATTGGGTGGTGAAGGGAATCCCGGTCGGCCAATACCATGTCTACGCCTTTCCAATTGAAGGCTATATGACAGCTGCCAACTTCACCAGTGACGCCACCGTTGAGACTGATTTTGGGGTGACCTTTTACGGTAGTTGGGCAAACCCCTATCAAGTCACCGCTACGCAGGCTGAAACCACGGACCTTGGAACCTTGCAAACGGTGGCCGACGGCAATGTCAAAGACGTCTTCCGTCATGCTCAAGTGATTGCTCAAGGGGAAACCAAGTCCGCCACGATCTTCGGCAGCAACTTCCAGCTCAACAACACCACCTTGCTCGAATTCAGCCCGTATATCACTACTGGCTCGACCACATCTACCGGCACCATGGCCAATGCGCTGGTCTCGGTTTCCGCCAACTGCCCGGTTGGCAGTTATGACCTGTTTTTGGAGCTTGGCAACGGCGAAATTGAAGTGGTGCCTGGGGCGATTGAAGTGGTCGAGGCCGCTCCTGTCATCAGTTCACTCAGCGTCAGCCAAGGCGATATCAGCGGTGGCGACGAGATCATCGTCCATGGCTCCAATTTTGAAGACGGGGCTTACGTCTTGGTTGGCGGCCGCCAAGCAACGGCGACTCAATTCTTGGATTCCACTCGCATCGGCTTGACTACTCCACCAGGCGACGGTGGTGTGGCGGATGTAGTCGTGCAAAACCCAGATGGTCAAGAGGGCGAACTCGAAGACGCCTTCCAATACTCCGCCATCCCGCTTTACGACGAGTTGTTTCCGCGTGCGGGTTACGTCGGCGGCGGCACCAAACTTCATGTGGTCGGCAGCGGTTTTACGGCAGGCATGACGGTGGAGATCAACGGCATCGTGCGCACGCCAACGATCCACTCGACTTCGTTTTTCACCGTCAATACGCCGTCGGCGAGTGAAACGGGAGCGGTGGATATCGTGCTGGTGAGCGCCGACCAGGTGGAGTCGACTTACGAAGACATTTTTACCTACGTCAGCACCAAGGATCCATCGATTGAATCATTCACACCGGAAAGCGGCAAGAAAAACGGTGGCACCGAGGTCAACCTCTACGGCGATTACCTCGGCGATGGAATCAAGGTGCGCTTCGGCGTCGATCAACTGACTGCGCAAGGCGGCAAATACGCCGGTGGGGTGGAACTCACGGCCAGCAGCAAGTTGACGATGACAACGCCTTCCAACACCGTCGGATCCTTCGGTGTTGCCTTGGAAATGCCCAATGGCCAAGGAGCGATGGCCGACAACTCTTTCCAGTTTGAAGGCTCGGTTTCTTCCGGCGGCGGTTGCGGTGGCGTGGCCACTGGTCTGGGAGGCGGCAAGCCCACGGATTGGTCTGGCTTTGTGCTGCTGATTGGCGGTTGGTACTTGCTCCAACGCCCCAAGCGTTTGACCCGGAAGCGGGCGTAAAGCCCGCAAGCGTTTGACCCGGAAGCGGGCCTAAGCCCGCGAGCGTTTAACCCGGAAGCAGGCCTAAGCCCGCGAGCTTGGAACCCGGAAGCGGGAGGGGCTGGAAAGCAAAGCCAATTTCCCGTCGAAATCGGGGATAAACTAGGGCGTGGCTGAATTGGCACCCCAATCCATGATTTCGCGTTTCTTCCTTCCAGTCCTGCTTTTCGGGGCACTGACGACCTCCTGTGGCACCGAAAGCGGTGACAGCGGGACTTCAACTTCCGGCTCCACCAGCGGTGATAGCGGCGACCTGCCGCCCGTAGTTGTCGTCGGCATGGACGGCTTGGAATGGGCGGTAATGAAGCCGCTGCTAGAGGCGGGCAAACTGCCTAACTTTCAGAAGCTGATCGATCGCGGCGTGGCCGGTGGTTTGTCCACTTTCCAGCCGACTTTTTCGCCCGTGGTCTGGACGTCCATCGCCACAGGCGTGCCGCGCGAGAAGCACGGCATCATGTACTTCAGTGAATGGGTCAACGGTCGACCCAAGCCAAACGGCTTGCCCTACACCTCCAATTCGCGCAAGGTGCCAGCGATTTGGAATATCGCCTCCGATCACGACCGCGATGTCTTGAACGTAGGTTGGTGGGTTTCGTGGCCAGCGGAAAAAGTGCTTGGCCGAGTGGTCGCGTCTTACGCAGCCCAAGCGCAAGGCCAGTTGCTGTGGAAGCCTGGAGTGTGGAAAGACGGCCTGCCCAGGCTCACTTACCCCGATGCCATGATCGATGTGATCAAGCCGCACCTCGATGCTGGCGCGCCTGATGGCCCGGTGCGTTCCGAATACGAGGAGCACTTCAATCGGATCGAGCCTACCAATTTGGCGCCGACCCAAGATCCATGGCGTTTCCCACGTGAGCGCGACATCTTCTTCCGCATCAGCTACCACGCCGACCGCACTCACCTATCGATTTTTAAGGAGCAACTCGCCGAATACCCGGCTGCGCTCAACATGGTTTATTTTGGCGTGACCGACGTCGCTGGTCACTTTTGGTGGCGCTATCGCAACTCGCAAGACTTTCAGTATTCGATCCCACAAGACCAAATTGATTTCTTGCAAGATCGCATCGACCGCGCCTACACCGCCGCCGACGGCTTCCTTGGCGAGATCGTCGACGCCGCACCAGAAAACGCACGCATTATGGTCGTCAGCGATCACGGCATGCACGGCGGCAACTTCAGCAACCCGCGAGCAGTCCAGTCCGGCTTGCACGAAGACGCTCCTCCTGGAGTTCTAATCATCGCCGGCCCTGGCATCCGCAAGCAAGGCCTCAAGCCGACGGTGGAGTGGAGCTTTCCAGTTTTCATGCCTGGTCCTGGCGGCCGCGCCGTACGCAAGACCAACAAGTTGATGGCCCCGGAATCCGTCGGCGGGGTTTACGACATCACCCCGACCTTGCTGGAATGGCTGGAAATTCCTACGGCGATGGATATGAGCGGTGGGCCGCTGCGCCAGCACATGGAGCAAGCGTGGATAGATGCCCACCCAGTCAAGACCATCGATTCCTATGCCATCGGTTACCGCGAGGCCACCGTGCCCATGGTGCCCGCAGAAGGAATGAATAAGATTTTTACCGACAATCTTCTCATTGAGCTCGGCTATGCCCAGGGCGAAGAGTCGATGAAGGCGCTGGAGCAGGGCAAGCAGGAGAAAAAGCAGTAGTTTCTCAATCCAGTGGGGCGCGGCGATTGACCTCGCTAGACTAGGGGGCAATGTTCTCACGCATTCTCTTAGCCACAGACTTTTCGGAACACTCCAAGCAGGCCTACCCCTGGGCCGCACGTTTGGCGAGCAGCAACGACGGCAAGGTCGTGCTGGTCCACGCGCTTGAGGGCGATTTAGTCGCTAACGCGCCGGTTTTCGCCGGTTATATGCAGGCGGAAACCCTTGACGTCAGCCGCTATCGCGACGAGTTTCGGAGCGCAGCCAAAACCGCTCTGGAGCAAGCTGCCGAAGAGGTGCGCGCGCTGGGTGCGGATGTCGAAACGCACCTGATCCAGGGCAAGCGGCCCTCCGGGGTGCTGGTGCGAGCCGCCGAAGAACTGAAGTGCAAAGTGATCGTCATCTCCACGCACGGCCGTGGCGGCTTGGCCAAGTTCCTGCTTGGGTCGACCGCTGAAAAAGTTGTGCGCATCGCCCACTGCCCGGTGTTCACCATTCATATGGGCGACGGATCACCCGACGAATCGTGAGTTCCAGTTCCAAACTCGAAAGCCCGGTCGTCACCTTCGACATTGAAGTTGCCGGCTTGGAATGGGAGGAAGTCGATGAAGCGACGCGTCACTACTTGATGGCGCGCGAGAAGCGGCGCAATCCCGGTAAAGCTCCCGACGTCGAAGCTTTGCAGCATCGTTTGGCGTTGGTGCGCGGGATGGGGCGAGTGGTTTCGATTGGCATGTGGAACTTGGATAAGGACCAAGGCGCGGTGATGGTCCACGGCAGTGGTTGCAAGTGGGAAGACTTCGACGTTGTGCCGGGCACCAAAGTCTTTCGCGGCAACGAGCGCGAAATGCTGCAAGAATTTTGGAAGCAAGCGAAGCGTTGGGGAACCGTCGTGACCTACAACGGCCGCGCATATGACGGACCCGTGTTGATCACTCGGTCGGCAATGTTAGACGTCAAACCAAGTCGCCAATTTTGCGGTTATCGCTACCGCGTCAACGATCACTGCGACTTGATGGACCTGCTCAACTTCCAAGGCGCCACTCGCGACAGCTATTCGTTGGATTACTGGTGCCGACGTTTTGGCGTGGAGTCACCCAAGGGCAAAATGGACGGCTCGATGGTTGCTCAAAAAGCACGCGATGGTCGCTACGACGAAATCGCCGAATATTGCCTGCGCGACACCCGTGCAACCGCCGATTTATTCCGCCGTTTAGAGCATACGTTGGTGCCGCTGTTTGCGAATTAAAGCAAGCCACGGAAGTGCTCTGCGTCCTTCGCCGTTCGCCGCAGTAATTCGGCGGTAGGCCACTCCAAGAGGCGATTGCCAGCAAAAACGTTGCGGACTTGGGAGTAGGTCTTCAGGCAGTTTAATTCCAAATCCGAACCCGCTTCAGTCTCGGCAATGAGGCGGGCTAAATCGCGCCATGGATTGCGCAATTCAGGGCGGATACCGTCGGCGTCGATGAGATGGAGTTTGACCGTGCCATCGCTGCGACCAACGCAAATGAAATTCTCTGGCTTAGCATCGCGCAAGCCGACGCCGAGACCATGCAATTGAGCTAAGTATTCCGCGACCAACGGCAATTGATCGGCGGTCGGCGGGGGCCCATTCAGCCATTGCGTCGCCAGCCATTCGCCATCCCCAGTCGCTTGCCACGCTTGCACCGGGGCAACCGCCAGGTCGAGCAATTCAAGCAAGTACATGCGGCGGAATGCCTGGCAGCCTGGGCCAAGCAATGCCTTCTTTCGCAAGCTCTGACCGATGCCGCTGCGCGGATAAAACTTCCACGCCAGATCTTGATGGTGAAACAACGTGGAGCGCGGACCGCTTTTGACGGCGGCATCGGCTTGCCCATTCGGCGGCGTCGCCAGGCAGCTTCGTCGGCGACTGGATTGATCTTGTCGAACAAAATCAGAAACGGTGCGCAAGCAGCGACGACTTCTTTTCCAGGCATGATCGCAGCGTCGTTTCATGGCCCGCTTGACCAAGGTGGGAGGAGCGTAGTCCTTCAACCAATCACCATGATCTTTGGCTGCCAGCAGAGTTGGCGCCAGCTGGTGACCGCAAGCCACCGGCAAACTCGCGACCAGTTGTTCCAAGTCGCGATACACCGCTTCAGCGGGTGGTTTGAGTAGGCTGACTTTGGCGTGACCAAGATCCAGCGGCAACAGCATGCCCTGGAAGTCGTCGGCGAAAATTAAGTCGCTGGCACTGAGGTCGTTGTCGGTCCAGTGAGCTTTGTGCAACCGGCCCAAACCATCGGCCAACTTTCCACCGATGCCATCGGCAAATCGATCGCCGACATCATCGGCCAGATGCGCGGACCCGCCATCGGCAGGGCGCGAACCCTCTATACCGAAGTGGTCCGAAACTCGAGTTCCAGTCCAAAAGGGACGAGCCAGCATGCCCACATCCGAGCGGACTTGCTCGGCGGCCAAGGCAAAGCGAATGCCCAAACGCTGGGCGAGCAAGCGCCAGTTCAACTCTTCGCGCATCGCCGGGGCAGCACGCAGCAAACGTCGGGCGCCTTCAAAGGAGCGGCGGGGGTGGTAAAGCTTGAGCAGCCAAGCCTGCTGGTTGGCGGAATCGGAGCTGGTCGGGCCGCACTTCCAAACCGAGCGATGGCCACTAATTCGCAGCAGCTCGCCACCTCCGTCGGCGACTTGCTGCCACAGCTCCGCCAAAAGCGAATTACTAATCGTCGCCTCGCCTAGGCGCTGGCGAAGGTAATTCAGATTTTCGGCGACCAGGTCGGGCATGGCAGGGGCGAACTACGGGACGGCAGGGCTACGATAAGCGCGACGGTGATTCTCGGCCGCGCCTACTTCGCTGAAATCCTGCGGCACCTGTTGATGGTGCTGGCCGGCATGGTCTTCCTATTGTCGCTGGGCGCGGCGGTGCGCGCATCTTCCACCGCCCAAGGCGCGCCGCTCAGCGTGGTCATGACTTTGGTGCCGCTATTCGTCGGCAACGCGCTTCCCTACTTCCTACCGGTCGCGCTGATGACCGCCGTCGTCCTAACCTACGGCAGGATGGCCGCCGACGGCGAGGAGGTTGCGCTTTTTGCCGCTGGTATCCACCCAACCCGCTTGGTGCGACCGGCGGTGGTGGCTGGCTTGATCTTGACTGCAATCAGCTACCCGCTAACTTCGCAGGTGATGCCAGCGGTGTATCTGAAAATGCGAGAACTCTCCGTGCATTCCCGCGTCGCCGCCCTGGAAAACACCAATCCTGGCGCCAATGAATTTCATTTCAGCGGTTTGCACATGATTTGGAAGGAGCGAGACCCTCAAGGTGGTTTTCACGACGTCGTTGTTTCGGTGGACCAAGGCGATGGATTACGCCTGCGCGCCGACCGCGCTCGAATGGACGTCAATGGTCAAGGATTAGTCTTTCGCTTCGACCGACTCCGCACCCTCAGCGATCACGCCGACGACGCGCCCTGGCAGGCGTCCACTTCCGACACAACATGGGTCACCGTCGACCTCGAAACGCTCTTGGCCGAGAAAAAAGGGAAGCGGCGTTTGATCAAAGTCAGCAATACCGACGAACTGCTCGCTCGTGTTGCGGTGGAAGAAGATCCAGAACAATGGCGCAAGATGTGGCTGGTTTATTACCAACGTTGGATCAACGCCTTTAAAACCATTCCGGTGGCAATCCTTGGAGCCTTAATCGGCTGGCGACTGCGACGCGGCGGTTTCCTCTCTGGCTTTGCCATTGCGCTGCTCATTATGTTGGTGGTCGATTACCCACTGCACTTCGTCGGTGGAAGTTTAGGTCGCTCTGGCACGCTGCCTCCAATTTGGGCGGCTGCGCTGCCATTCCTGGGTATTTCCAGCGTCGTTTTAGTGCTCGCCATTCGCGGGAGGCGCGCATGATTCAGCGTTTAGACCGTTACGTCCTGCGCAATTTCCTGCGCCACTGGCTGATCGTGGCGATGTCGTTCATGAGCTTGTTCAGTGTGCTCGACTTGATCGGCAAAGCTGATGAATTGAGCGAAGCTTCGAGCAAGTATGGCAGCATCGGTGGTGAGGTCGCTCTGTTTTATCTTTACAACCTGCCGTACCTGCTCCAGCAGTTTGCGCCCTACATCACTTTGCTCGCCGCCTTGGCTACGGTGTTGTCGATGCGCCGCCAATTGGAATGGACGCCGATGTTGGTCGCCGGTCGATCCACAATGCGTGCCTTCTTGCCGATGTTCCTGGCCGCCTTGGCCCTTGGTTTCGGCACTTTGTTGCTGTGCGAACTGGTCTACCCGCAAATCCAAACCGAGCGCTCGCAACTGCAAAGCAAGATCTTCGAACAGCATCAATGGCAGCCGAAGGAAGTGTGGCTACGCGGCCAGTTCGATCAGCGCATGTTTGTGCGCAAATTCCGCCTGCCGCAACCCGGTTTCGACGCCAACGCTCCAGTCGCTCGCGGCCTCGAGCTCTTCACCCTCGGTCCCGAAGGGGAGGACCGCTATTACCAAGCGGACCGTGCCATTTGGGATGGCGAAGTTTGGCAATTAACCAACGGAACCCTTGTGATCTCCGACGACCGCGCCGCCGAGCAAGTGGTGCAAATTCTCGATGAGCCAGGACTGACCCCAACCGACATTGAGCGAGCTTGGCGCGGTCAAAACGCCCCGCTCGAGCTGACCCTCGCTGACGCCCGCCAGTTGCTCGCCCGAGATCCCGGTCATCGTCAGGCTGCCACTTTGATTTGGGGCATTCAGGTTGCCCCGCTGGTCCATCTGGTGCTGTTGCTGCTTGGCCTGCCCTACGTGCTCAGCTTCGAGCGTCGCACTTCGATGGAGGGGGTGGCGATGGGGCTGTTGTTCTGCGCGATCTTCTTCGTCATCAACTTCCTGTTTCAAGATTTTGGCCATCGCGGCCACCTGTCGCCCTGGATGGCGGGCTGGGCGCCGCTGCTGCTGTTCGGCAGCTTCAGCCTGCGCGCACAGCAGCGATTCGCCACTTGATTGGCGGGATTGCACCAACTTTTGACAGAATTTGACCTGCCAAGACCGCAAAATACACCCATGCCAAAGCTGCCTCTCCTTTTGCTGCTGCCGCTAGCCGCTTGCGCCAGTTCCGAAGTCGATGAGAACTTCGAGAACGGGGACCGTCATTTCCGGATGGGCCAATTCCACCAAGCCCATCGTGCCTACCAAGAAGCGGCAGAGGAAGTCGGCGACCCTAGCGAAGACCTGCTCGCGCGCACCGAAGAGGCCCGTTTCCGCTCGATATTGCAATCTGCGGAGACCCGCATTCACCTCAGCGAGATCCCCGAAGCCCTGCAATTGCTCGACTTCGCCGAAGCCGAACGCCCTGGCACCGCCGAGATCGCTGAGTTACGTCAACACGCTTACCGTCGGCGTGCGGCAAAGTATGTGGACGAGGGCGAATCGCTGCTCGACGATGCCAAGGCCGAAGAGGCTTTGGTGGCTTACAGCGAGGCCTTGAGGTGGGACTCTGAAAACCAGCAGGCGATTCGCGGTTACGACGAGTCAAAGAAGATTGCCGACGACCGTTTCGCGCGTGGCGAAGATATTTACTTCGAAGGTTTGGAGCAAGAAGGCGAAGGCCACAACGGCCGCGCCCGGACTTCGTTCGAACATGCCAGCCATTTGCACGGCGATGACAGCAAAGCCGCCAAGCACTTGGCCGCTCTTTCGATTGAGGTTGCTGACCGCCAATTCAAGATTGGTACGTTCCATATGGAGGAGGGGCGGATTGGGGCAGCTTGGGTTGCTTTGATGGATTCGGTTCGCTTAGATCCTGCTAACCAAGCTGCCGACAGCATGCTGGACGAGGTCAACGCCCGTCTCGAGCAGATCCGTCTGATGAACGAAGCCGAAATGCACGTTCGTGGTGGTCGTGTCGACCGGGCCGACGTTTTATTGGAGCGCGTCTTGGAGTTGACTTCCGAGGGCTATGGTCAGCGCATCCAAACGCTACGAAACAAGGCAGAGTACCAGCGGGCGATGAACAATTACCGCACTGCCCGCGCTTGCGAACTTGACCAGCAAATTGTTCGTGCTCGCGATCTCTACCAAGAGATCATGGTTCAAAGTGGAGACGGCTTCGAAGATGTGCCGCTGCGCATCGAAAACCTAAGCGCCCGCATCACTGTGGCCGCCGATCTCTACCAAAAAGGATTGGCCGCACAAAAAGACGGCAATGCTGCGGCCTATCGCGACCTAATGGGCCAAGTCGTGGAGCAAGCTGGCGACTACGAAGATGCATTGAAACGGCTGGAAGGGAATCAATAAAGATACCCCAGTCGAATCAGGACTTCCGCATTGCGAACGCGACGCTCTCCAACTGAGCTACGTCCCCACGGCCTCGGAAGGTCGCTTAGGATAAGCCACCTTGTTC
>CAZMDZ010000039.1:0-17296 GCA_964565175.1 uncultured Planctomycetales bacterium | reverse complement strand
CATTGCACGCGACCGTCACCGAAGAAACCAACCGGTTGGCGCAAGAAGTGGAATTCAATCCCTTCTTCATGGGCTTCGTGAATTTCTTCCCGGATCGCGGGCATTTCTTGCTCGGTACGACGATAAGCAACAATCACCTTTTCAGCGCCATTACGTAGCGCCGATCGCGCACAGTCCATTGCTGTGTTGCCACCACCCAACACAACGACCGTGCCGCTGACGGATACGTCTTCAAGCGAGGTTCCACAATTCAATTTGTGCAAGTAGTGAATCCCTTGCTCAATGCCGCCAAGCTCACTGCCCGGAATCTCGAGCGGCCGCAACCACTGCAGGCCGGTTGAAGCGATCACCGCGTCGTAATCACGAGCGAGTTCTTGGATTCGAGTTCGACTCAAAAACTCGCCACAGTGCACTTCTACGCCTAAATCCAGAATGCCCTGAATTTCGCGGTCCAAAACCTTACGCGGCAGGCGGTATGTCGGAATGCCGGTGCGCAAGACTCCACCGAGTTCTTTTTCCCCCTCAAAGATCACCGGCTGATGGCCTTCCTGTGCCAAGTAGTAAGCCGCGCTCAAGCCAGCCGGTCCACCACCCAAAATGGCGACGCGCTTTGGATGATCCTGATGCTTCTTATGTTCGGTCGCCACCGGCGCGCGATCGGCGATCCAGCGCTCCAAACCGCGAATGTTGACCGAGCCGTCCAGCTCAACGCGGTTGCATCCTTCCATGCAAGGAGCCGGGCAAACCCGTCCGCAAGTTGCGGCAAGGGGAGTAGTCTTGCCAAGAATTTGCGAAGCTGCCTCGGCGCCGTCCCGACCCGCGACTTGAACAAAACCAATGGCGTCGTTTCCGGCGGGGCACCAGGCAGAGCAAGGCGCCAGGTTTTGCACGTACACCGGCATTTGAGTGCGCCAGGAACCGGTTTGCAGTCCGGTGTGCGCACCGCCAGTGTGTTCCGTCAGCGGACGCACGCCGGGTTCTTCCATTGTGCTTGGATCCACGACGGTCTCGTCGCAGGCGCCGGCAGCTCCGGCGGCTCCGTTGAAAGCTGCGCTGGAGGGAGTCGCAGCTTGCGTAGCCGGGCTCAAGACCACCTGCTCAAAAGCCTCCTTGGCGGCCGGGAAATTCGAACCAAAGCCCAGGTCGCTGTAAACCTGCTCCAGCAGGTCCAAATCCATTCCCATGACTTTGGCGTAAGCCCCGGCGATGGTGGTATTGACAATCACAACCGAGCGCGTGCCAATGCCGTGCTTGCGCGCGATGGCGGTGGCGTCGACGGTGGCGAGCAGGAAGGGGGCGTAAATCGAGCCAGCGTGATCGATCGGGGAGGGTGTATTGACGACCAAAACCCCTTCGCTTGCCAGTCCGGTGACCACGTCTGACCCCATCAGCGAGGAGTCCAGCACCAGCAGGTGATCCGGGTGGTAAACCTTGTTACGATTGGTGATTTCACCATCCGAAACCCTTGTATATGCCCGAATCGGCGCCCCGCTCCGCTCCGAAGCATAGTCGCCAAAGGTCTGCACACTTTTGCCCAATTTGGCATATGCCGCCGCCAAGATCTTGGCGCAAGTCACGCCTCCTTGGCCGCCGCGTCCGTGTAAACGAATCTCCATGAATTTCTCCTGACCAGCCCGCGCTGGCCTGCGATTCCTTAACCCCTGGGGCCTACTCTCGCAACGGCTGCTTAGGACAGCCGGGCGCTCGCAGCTTCCTCCAATCAACTCCGCAACGGTTTCAACCCCGACGACTTCCGCCGTTCATTCAGCTGATTCAACGCCCGTGATTCCGTTGCCAGGAACTTGATGAGTTGTGACTGACTGACTTCCAGCAACGCCGCAACTTTGGCTAGGTCATCTTCATGAATGTGGAGCAGATCGAGCACCTCGGCCAGCAAGGATGGGAAATCACTGTGCTCTCCATTCACTCGAATCCGAGCTCCCTGGCGCCGCGTACTCCACTCGGTCGGCGCGACGTAGGGCGGCTCAAAATCACTGTCCTCAAGCGGCCGACGAAACTCCAAAGCCAAATTCAGTCGCAATCGAAACAATGCAACGCGCGCATTGTCTTTTTGCGACCGCCTCTCATATGCCTGGCCCATCACCCCGGTCGGCGAATGCGTGAGCCGAACCGCCGTCGCCACTCGATTGCGGTGCTGGCCGCCCGGCCCTGAACCGCGTGTATTTTCACGTCGGCAGGCTTTCAGTAGTTCTGTTTCAGGAAGTTGAGCGGGGTGCATGACGAGAAGGAGATCGGCCGACCACGATAAACACCTTGGAGGCCTATGAATAGAGATTATCTATCTAGTGGATTGCTTGGCACGAACGACCTCGCCGCCCTTGTGGGATCGAGGTCGCGGTTGCAAATGATGCCCTGTTGGGCCAGGCCGCCACACCTAACTCTGGGATCATAGGAGTAAATACCGAAGTGAAATTTGCCCACATCTTCATTGCCGTCGCAGTCGCTGCCGCAACCACTCTGTGCTCGTGCGGAACTTCCGAAGAGCCTGCTGTTGAAGCCGCTACCCCGGTGGTGCATCGCTCCAACATTCCGCCACTGCATCCGGAAAACATTGTCAGTCTTGCCCTTGGTTCGAAGGACCATACCACTCTGGTCGGTGCAATTCAGGCGGCTGAGTACGTGACTTCGGTGGCAGCTTCCGGTCCTTTGACGGTCTTTGCGCCAACCAACGCAGCCTTCGAAGCCTTGCCAGCCGGCACCGTGGAAGGGCTATTGAAGCCAGAATCCGCAGATACCCTGCGCGAGATCCTGAAGTACCACGTGACGACCTCCTCGCTGGACACCTCGACCTTTAAGGATGGTCAAGTTTTGGCCATGGCCAATGGCGCCAAAGTGACGATGGGTGTTCAGGATGGCAAATACACCATCAATGGAGCCAATATCGTTGCGTCGATCAAAGCATCCAACGGCATGCTGCACATCATCGACGGTGTCCTGTTGCCGCCGGAAAAATAGCGGTCTTGTTGCCGCCAGTTCATTCGGTGACTCCTGAATGAACTGGCGGCAAGTAGCTTGTCGCTCAGGCTAATTCGCCATCGTGCGAATGTGAGCAATCAAGGAGGCCATCGTATCGGGTTGGCTTCCTAGGACCGGATTGCCGGGCATGGCGATGGCTTTGCCAACCTTGCCGCCACCGTATTGAATGATTTCATGCAGGTATTTGTCGTCGATGGATTCCTGCCATTCTTTGGAGGTTAAGTCGCGCGGCTTTGGATCCAGCGCAGCCGATGCGGCGCCGTCGCCCTTGCCGGTGGCGCCGTGGCATGGAGTACAAGTTTCGGCGTAAAACTTGGCTCCTACGGCGAGGTCAATTTTTGCCTCTACCGGAGGAGTGGTGGATTCGGTCGGTGCCGGATCTTCCGATCCACCGCAAGATGCGACGGCGAGAACGGAGGCCAGCAGGATGGTGGTTTTTAAGTTCATGGAACTCAGGTCAGGTTGGTGGTGGGGTTGGCTTTGGCGGCGCGACGGCTCCCTAAGAAGCCGGTTGCTAGGTGCCAAAAGGTAATGAGCAAAACGCCGCCTATCGAGATCGCGATCAAGATGGCGCCAGTCCGTGGCAGGCTGGTGATGTAGAAGTTGGCGATTTGCTTGGAGCCGAATATGGCCGGCATGAATGGTTCTACATTGACCGGCGCCTTTGGGTCCAAATTGTGCCCAAGCGTATACAGGTGGAGCCAGAAGCGGAACGCCAAGAAGCCGCAAATGTAGGAGTAAATCACCGCCAGGTCGATCAAGGTCCGAATATTGCCGATGACCGCCGCTCTGATGAGCAGCAGGCATACAAATCCAAGCAAAAATGGAATCCAGTCCAGGTCCTTGAGCAGTTCGCCCTCCAACGGGGCCATGCCTATGTAATGGTTGAGTACGTTGATTTCGGCAACGTCATTGCCGTCATTGCCACCGACAATTTGGTAGGCATATACGTCGACCTCTAAGCCTTCTGGGTATTGAGGCGCCTGCATGCTGATGTTCCATAGCGGTGAGGCGAAGGAAATCATCAGCGGGATGACCATCAGCAGGAGCAAGAAGCGAGCGCGGTATGCGATGGGGCGATCGAGGTAAATCTCGTACTTTTCGAGTGCAGCTTTCATGGCTGTGCAGGTGGTTTTTGACCGAATTACAGGAGGTCGTGGCGGCGGAAGGAGCGTAAACCTGCCCACCAACAGGTAATGCCAACGACAACCGGCCAGATCAGGCCGATTGCCAGCAGCGATGCGTTGCCAAGGCGGTTAGCAATGTAAAAGCCAACTGGGCCTAGCGTTGCTAGCTCTGGGTTGCCACCGGCCAGTAGTGCTAAACGGGCATCTTGGACCGGATTGAGAGCCGCGAGAAGGAACACGGATTGCGGATCCAATCGCCATTCCAGAAGTAGCCCAATCAGAGCTAAGTCGAGCAGGGCGACCGAGGCTGCCCACACCAATAGGATCCAGATTAAAGTGCGGGCGGGATGGCGCACGCTGGCCGAGACCAGCATGCCGATTCCAGTGAAAGCGATAAGCTCTGCCGTGCAAACGGCAAGAGTGCGAGCCAAAAAAGCTACGTCGAGCGCTTCGTTGAAGGCAAATCTGGAAAGGACGGCGCAGGCTCCAAAGACCACGAATAGTGGACCGGCCAACAGCAGGAGGCGAACCGAGGAAACTGCCAGAAAGTAGGTCGATCGAGAAAGTGGATTGCTGAATAGGAATTCCAGGGTGCCGCCGGTTCGCGCTTGGCCTATGACTTGGCCGGTGGCGGCGAGGGCTAGCAGCGGAAGCACGACCACCAGCGCGTGGGAGAAAGAGAACATCACCCGGCCCATGCCGGTGAAGCCGAACACCTGGGATTCGTGCATGCCAGCGAAGACGAAAATGCCGACCAACACCAAATCGACGATGGTGGCGAATAGCAGCCAACGTGAGCGCAGGCCTTCCGCAATTTCAAGTGCGGCGATGGCGCGGAACTGTCGCCAAAAGCTGGTACGGCTCACTTGGCCAGAACCTCCGCCGCGGCTTGCTCGAGGCCGATCGAATTCGGGCTGCCTGCAGGCACCGCGCCGAAGCCGTAATCCATCGGCGTATTGTCACTGCGCTGAAAAGTCACCTCGGCGGCTTCCAACCAAGCTGGGCTATTCATATCGCGGAACCACCGCTTGTGAATCGCGATCTGGCTGTGCTCCAGTTGTTCCTGGTGCAGAAACAAGCAGCCCGGATCATCGTAAAAGTAGGTGTCACCGTCGACGGTGGACAGTTGCGCGGCGAAACGGGGGTCGCCCAAGTGCATGGCACAAAAGATGCACGCCGTTTTGTCCCAAATGGCTTCTTTAGGGCCGTCTTGAGTCTGGCGATTTGAGGCAACGACAAAAAACACTACGGCCAAGACCAGTACGCCAAGGGCTAGCAATGGCGCGGCAGCGAAACCCAGTTGGTGGTTGCCCGGAGTGGATCGGCTAATTTTGTTTTCCATGGCCATCTTCGCGTAACGAGTTCAAGTCGACGTTCTCCACGTCGTGCACGATGAGGTCGAGCACGGATTCTCGGCTTTGCCAGCCCAAATCCTTCAGCAGCTGCTCTTTCTTGTTCGCCGAGAAAATGCCAATCCATTGCTGAGGGTGGACACGCTTAAAGCCAAGTTGGCGCAACCATTCTTGGTTGACGTCGGCTTCACAGCGCAGCTCGACCACGGTTTGTGATTTTTGCGCCAAGAAACTGCGGGCACTGCCGTGGAAGGCTACGCGGCCGTCGTGGAGCAGGGCGATGTGATCCACCAAGCTCCGCAATTCGTCGGGACGGTGGCTGGCGAGGATGACGGTAGTGTCGTCGGCCATGCGGTCGAACATTTGCAGGAATGCGGATCGCGCTGCGGCATCCAAACTGGCGGTCGGCTCGTCCATGATGAGTAAATCCACCGGTGCGGCCAGCGCCAAACCAATCATCAGCTTTTGCCGCATGCCCCCAGAAAGTGCGCCGACCTCCTTTTTCATGTTCTTCATGAGGTCGAAGGCAAGTTCGTCGGTGCGGGCTGTGACGTCGGTCAGATTGAGGCCGCGAAGCAGGCAAACAGCTTCAACCAAGTCTTGCACCGGGGCCCGAGTTTGCGGTGCGAATTGAGGGATATAGGCCAGCGAATAATCCAAAGCTGGCTGCCGCTGCAAGGGTTGATCGTTGATCAAAATAGTGCCCTGACAGCGAATGGATCCCATCAAAGCTCGAATCAAAGTCGACTTGCCCGAGCCATTTGGACCGACCAAAGCGGTTCGGCTACCAGATTCAAACTGGAGATCAACGCCGCTCAGGGCGTGCTGTCTGCCAAAACTCTTGGCGACGTCTTGGAACTGGATTTTCACCGGTCTACTCCGTCCTGTTCAATGGAGCCCATGGCCGGGGATTCGTCACGCAAAAGTGCAGCGGGTTGGTACAGGGGCAGGAGCTGACCAATGGCCTCTAGCATGCCAGAGGCGGGCGTTCCCCGAAACAGGGCCAATGACTCGTGGGCGGAGATGAGTTGCTCGGACATCGATCTTTCCTCGAAGGGAATATCCCCGTATCCATCGCGGTCCAAATCATACCCGCGATAGCCATCAAAATCATTGCCCGATGTTTGCACGGCGAGGGCGTCGCCGCGGCCGCTCACCGAAATTAATGACCAATTTGAACGGAACAGATTGTCCTTTAAAATCACATCTTCAGGCGGTTCGTGGAAGTCCAACGCCACCGACGAAAAATAGAACTGATTGCCGACGACTTCGATGGTGGTGTCTTTTTCAAATGGTGAATTGTCGAAGTAAAGACCGCGTTCATTGCCAATGAACATATTGTCGACCAACATCAAGTTGCTTGACTCTTTCATGCCAAGGCCGATGCCGGCGCTACCACTTGAGGCGGCAAACAAATTGCCCTCCAGGTGCAGCCGGCGGGAGTACATCGAAAAAAGGCCGACCGTATTGTTGACGTATTTATTGCGATTGACCTGGTTGTCGTGGCTGTACATCAAGTGGGTTCCATAGCGACAATCGCGAACCTCGTTGTCGTGGATTTGATTGTTGTTCGAATACCAAATCACCATGTCGCGAGCGAGGCTCAAACGGTTATTGGTGATTTCCGAATCATAAGTTTCCCAGATCCTGATGCCATCGCCTCTTAGGCCAAGCGCTTCTTGGCCAGTTCCAACTACATAGTTTTGGCTAAGTACGATATTCCGACTGCGATTGGCGATGATTCCATAAACGGCTTCAGTGATGTGCAAGCCGATTGCTTTTAGCCTTTCGCCTTGCAGTTCTAACGCCGCATCCAACAAGTCATAGCGAGTGCCGCTACCTTGAATGGAAAACCCAATTGCTGCAGAATCATTTCCATGCAGCCGCACCGTTGTGCCTTCGCCACTGGTCACGATTACCGCCTGACGTGGTCCCCAAACGGTTAGGCCGCGCTCGATCAAAATCGGCCCTTGATACTCACCCGGCTCAAGCAGCAGAGTGCTGCCCTCAGGTGCTTCCAAGAGCTGGCGCTGAAGTTGCTCCGTAGTTGAAACAGAGATGCCAGTCGTCGGGCGCGGTCCTGGCGGGGGCAGTGGGCTTAACTCTTGCCCAAGGTGCTGCTCGGTATTCGTCGGCATCCACCAAGCGACCGCGAGCAAGGCTAGGCCCAGTAGCGGCAGTAGGGCGAGCGAGGATCCCTTGGTGAGCGGCATTTCACTTGAAAGGGGCGGACAGCAAAAAACTGTCCGCCCCTTGAGACTAAGATTTTAGCGGCTTAACCTTCGACCAGGAAGTAGCCAGCCATTTCCAGGTGCAATGCCGAGCAGAACTCAGTGCAGTACATCGGGAATACGCCAGCACGATCGGCGACAAAGGTCATGTTGCTGTGTTCACCTGGCTCCAACGACACGTTGATGTTGTACGAGCCGATTGCGAAACCGTGAGTGGCGTCGTGCGCCGTTTCGATGTTGGTCAAGTGCAGGTGAACGGTCTCGCCCTTCTTCACCGTGAAGGTGTCAGGCTTGAAGTGACTTCTGACCGCCGTCATGTAGACGTGCACGCCATCAGCCTTACGCTCAATGCGCTCATCTCCTTGAGCAACGGCGAACGGGTCAATGCGATCCATCAGTGGATCGGTACCAACCGGGTAAGCGCGCTCTGGGTGCAACTTATCAGACTTGATCATCTGCGCGTAGTGCGGCTCGCCCAGTGGCAGCGGCATGTCATACAGCAACTGCATGTTTTGACCGGTGATGTCCACCAACTGGAAGTTCTGCGGCAGCAACGGGCCGACGTCCTGGAAGCGGTCCAAAGCCCACTTGTTCATGGCAACTACGTACTTGCCATCCGGGCTGACGGTGTCGCCTTCGGCAGCCATCAAGTGACCGATGTTGTAATGCACCGGCAGTTTCTCGATGACCTTCAAGTCTTTCAACGACCACTTGGCAACTACAGTCTCAATGAATACTGAGGTGTAAGCGTTGCCGTCGGCGTCAAACTGAGTGTGCAGCGGGCCGAGGCCGATTTCAACTTGACCGCGGATTGACTTTTGGAAGTCCAAGATTGGGATGCCGTAAGTGTCATGGCCAGTAAAGTCCTTGGCATCGATCAAGCCCTTCATCTTCTCCCAGTTGTAGACCGTGGCGTGGGTGTCGAGCTTGCCAGCGACCACGATTTCAGTTCCATCCGGGGTGACGTCACAGCCGTGCGGGCTCTTTGGCTCCGGAACTTCGAACAGCAAGTCGTTGGCGATTGCTGTTTCAATCGAAATTACCGGTAGACCAGAGATCATCTTGGTGTTTGCCGAATCGGCAGCGATCTCGGCAGCCTTCCGCCAGTTGATGATCGACATGTAATCCATGTCGTTTTGCGAGGCACCCGATTCCAGCGGCGGTTCGCCTTCCAGGTTGCCGCCAATGGCCATCTCGGTGTTGAACGAATTCAAGAACATCCAGCCATCGGTGGCCAGCTTGCCGGAGTCAGCCAAGTCTTGCATGTAGGGAGGTAGCTCAATCGCGAAGGATGCGCTCTTATCAATGCGGCCTATTTCACGGTTGAACTTCCAGAAAATGACGGCACCCCGGTACTTGGTTTTGTATTCCGAAATGGGGGCGTATTCGCCGCCGAATGGCGCAGGGTACTGAGTACCCTCGATGACGTATTCAGTGTTCGGAGTCACGAAGCAACCACCGTGGTCACTCTCAATCAGGCCGGACTGAACGATTTGTTTAGTCGCAAAATCTTTCAGGTCGATAACCGCGATGCGGGCGTTGGCTTTGTCGTTTACGAACAAGTATTCGCCGTCATAATCACCAGCAGTTTCGGAAAGAGCAGGGTGGTGGACATCGCCCCAGCCCAAGTCTTCGCCTTCGAGGTTGCCGCTGGCTAGCAGTTCTGAAGTTTGGTCACCGTAGCCGTAGCCTTGCCATGGCTCTGGACCGAAAACGGCAATGTACTTATGGATTCTCATACTCGGCACGCCGATCACAATGACGTTTCCGCCATGGCCGCCCGAAGCGAAAATCATGTACTCATCCTTGGCCCCGGTGGGGGTGTAGGTCTTGAGGGCAGCGGTGACGTCGGCTTCTGTGAGGTCGCGAGCGCTCATCAGGGCTTGGACGTTGCTGCCGGTGGCACTTCCATTCGCGGTCGAGGAGCCGCCGCAGGAGGAAATGACGAGTCCGAGCAGTGCCAAGCTCACAACAATAATGCTGAGGCTCAGGCGTTTGGATTCATGGTTCATGGCAAGTAGGGGTTTGCGAATGTGAATTGTGGGTGCGGCATCCAGGCCGTAACTGTGCACGTCGACTGTCAAGCTTCCCAGGGTGATTGATTTGAGACCATGAATGGGCATGTTCAATCGCTTTGAGAAGCACAATCGGGGATTGATAACCCTTGCCCTGGGCAATGTCTAGTGAATATCCGCTGCCTATATATAGCCAGCAGGAGCCAACGCCCTCCTTGGGCGGATTCTAGGCAATTATGGCGAGATCAAGAGCTTGTTCACCACTGAGCTATATGCAGGCCGGCCCCCCGGTGGAATTGCTACTTAGCATGAAGTTTGTTGAGACGGCGGAGTGATCCGACGGAAAGCCGTCTGGGTGCGCTTGAAGCACGTCGGCTTGGGTGGGGGTTAGGCTGCCACGGTAGTAGATGAAGTCGATTCGATCTTGTTCCTGATCGCGGAATCGCGGCGACCAGGTGCGGTCGCGGTTGCGACGGACGTTGGGGCGGACTTGGCGGTAGCTGTCGGTGAAGCCGGCGTCGGTCATCAATCGACTGGTCGGCCAAGGAATCACCAGACCGCCGTGTTGCGAGGCGGCGTCGATGGTGTAATCCAAGTGAGACATGCTGTTGAAATCGCCGGCAATGATGAGTGGTGCATCAGCGAAACCGAGGACTTCCAATTTGGCGTCGATCAGCGGCAAGATCTTGGCGAGATCATCCGCCGACGGTTGGCAAACGGCGAGCATTTCCGGGATGGGGCGGTTGGCGCGCGAACCCGGCAGCCAGATGTCGCCATTGAATGGCAACCAGATTGAATAGAACACTAATGGCGAGCCGTCGGGAAGCTCGACCACGGCGCCGACGCATTTGAATTCCTGGAACACGGACACGTCGGCGATCACCGGGTAGCGACTGTGAATCGACACATTGGTCCCGCGCGGTGCGAAGTAGTAGCCCAGCGCCTCGCTGATCATTTCGCCCGAACCATAGGTTTCTTGCATCGCCACCAAGTCAGCGCCGCTGTCGCGGATGACGTCTATGGTTCTCTGCACGCCGACCTGCTCGCCATCTTCACGCCCGCCGTGCCAGATGTTCCACGCCATCACTTTTATGGTTTCACCCTGAAACAATAATTCGTCCTGCGAGGTAACCGGTTCGGTTTGGGCGCAAGCCCCAAGAAATATCAGGCAAATCAGCGACAGCTTCATGAATGGCCCATCATACGATCCTTGGTAGAATCGCCTACGGTTTCTCCCCTCCCTCAAACTGCTCATTTTTCATGCTTTCTCTACTCCTTGGCATCGCCCTGCATGCCGTCCCTATTCACGTCCCGCACGACGACGTCCATGGCATCGCCACCGCCCAGCTCCCAGGCGGCGTCGAAGTTACTGTTATTGCCACGTCGCGTGACAGCCAAGTTTTGCACACCACCGACGAAGGCATGTCGTGGCGACCGGTTTTTGGCGACGGGCTCGAGTTGGCACGCGCCGATACGGTGGTTTGGGATTCACACTCGCTCGGGCAGAGATTCATCATTGGTTCCAACTCTGGGTTTTGGACTTTTGATCCGCAAACTGGGGTCGTCGAACAGCTGAATGAAGGACTATCTCCAATTCGTGACGCCCGCGTAGCTTGTCAAATGGTCGCGCCCAATCCTGGCACCGACGGATCGGTGTGGATGATCAACAAACTCGGTGAAATTTGGGCGTTTGATCACAGCAGTAAGAGTTGGTTGAATTCGTTCAACATAGGTGTTACTGACCCGCGCGGCCAGATCGCGATGGTGTCGAATTTCGACGCCGCTAGCTCTGACCCACATCGCAAGTCCATTGCCGCAGCGGTTGGTGGAATGCTCTTTCTAAGTAACGACGCTGGCCAAAGCTAGAGCACCCACCCGCAATTCCAAAGCCAAGCAGTGCTGCCCGATGATCCACTAATTACCGCCATAGCCTACGCCGACGACTTCAGTGTCTCCGGCAAGATGGTGCTTGCCACATCTGTTCCCGAAGCCATTTCTTTCACTGGCGACAAGGGAATGATCTACCAATCCTCCGACTTCGGCGTTTCCTTCCAGTTCGTACAAGAGTTCAATACTTCGATTCGGTCCATTGCCGCTACCCCTTTCGGCCCAAGCGGCAATCAGTGGTTTCTGGCATCCGGCAACGCCCACCCGAATGTTAATTACCCAACCGAAAGTATCGGCATTCTACGTAGCAACGACGGTGGCTTGACTTGGAACGACTATGGCAGTTGGCAAGACTTTGTCCAGGAAAACGACGCTGCCGACACCGTTCCCGGCGGTCGCGCTTTGATTCACGACTTTGAAATCCTTCCGGATTTTGCAACCACTGGGCGCATCATCTTTGGTCGTAGTGAGGGTTTGTATTATTCGGACGACGAGGGGAGTCAATGGATTCGTCGCTCCTACCGCCCGTCATCCCAGGTCCGTGGCGTGGACAGCGTTATTGATCAAAACGGTGATTTGATTGCCTTCTCTGGCGGTTACGGGAGCGGAACCATCCGTCATAATTTGACCACTGGAGAGGTCGATGTGCTCGATGGGGGTACCAACTCTTATGTGCACGCGGTGCGCTGTTCGCCGCAGTTCAGTGAAGACGGCATGATGATCGTCGGTGGGTGGCGCGGTCCATCGATTTGGTACGACCCCGCTCTAGCCGCAACCAATCCGCACAACGTCCTTGGATGGATGGGTGTTTCTTTGGATTATCAAATTGGCTATGTGCGAGGCATTGCCTACTCGCCAAACTTCGACGCACGTGGTGTGCCGGGTTCGGACCAAGTGTTTTTCTTCTCCACCTCTAGCCGCCAAAATACAAACTTCATCTCTCGCGATGGCGGCAAGACCTTGCATGCCTTAGACAAGATGATGGACGGCTCGCCAGCGCCGTACATGCGCTATTTAGCAGTGGCGCCGACCTTTGATCCGTCGGTGACCACTGGTCCGCAAGATGTCTATGGAATTAACAGCAAGGATCTCTATCGCTTGGTCGACTCAAAGTGGCGAAGGATACTCCACCTGCCGAAAAAAGCGAGTCGCATGACCGTTGCGCCGGATTTCGATCGCGACCCCGGCACTCCTGGCTTGCCGCGTATTTTCAGTCCGCTCCGTATATGGTTGAATTGATTGACGAAGCCGGAAACCTAGTAATGAATGAATACGCCGACGGCATCGACCTCGCCAAACCAGTCTCCGTTGCATGTCCCTCGAATTTCGCCACCACTCAAACGGTTTACCTAGCCACCTTTTCCTCCGGCGTCAAAAAACTAGACCTAAGTCAGCCAGCTCCTACTTGGGTGGCTGTCGGAGTGAGCGACCCTGACCTGTGGCTGAGCAACATGTCGTTGGCGCCGAATTTTGACCAAGATCCAACCGTGATCATTGGCTCCCAAGATGGTTTGATTTATTGCAAAGACGAGCCTGGCGAGTCCTGGCAGTTCAACATGCCGCCGACCTGGCGCTGGGACGTTACCGATACTTTCTCAATGCGCGAAAGCTCCGGCATGGAGTTCGTCGACAACACTGTGCACTCGACCACCAACGATGGGTCCTATTTCAACTGCATGGAATACGCCGGCGGTCTGAAGCTCCATACTTTCCGTGGTCCGGAGTGTGGTTCGATCACCATCACCGTCGAGGATTATTGGACCGGGGATGCAGTCGGCACTAAAACCGTCGACCTCAACGCCACGGTTTGGAAAAACAGGGAAGTGACGATGACTTTCCCTTTCCGGCCAGTGCGAATCTCGGTTGTGGCCGATTTGGATGCTGGCGAAGTCTTTCACTTCGATGGAATGACCTTCGGTCCGCGCTGATCCAGGCCGCTGCCCGTCAAAAGTACAACGAGGGCGGAAAAACGCATCATGGGGTAGACTTCAAGACTAATCATGTCTGCTTTTCATCCCCTCCGCAGCTCCATGAAGACTTTTGCCGCCGCGCTGATCTCGCTTCCTTCCGTTTTCCCGCTTCCGCTTGTAGCCCAGCAGGCCGCAGTTCCGGAAGTGCATGTTTTTGAAAGTGGTTATGGCTACGGGTCTTTTGAAGTCCTAGATCAAACTGCGGATATGAGTGTGGCCACCCAGCTAAGTACTGGCAACCGGTTCACCGTCACAAACAAGGTCATGGTCTTGACCGATCAGCCCGCCCTGCTGCGTGAAATGGCCGCAGAGCTTGCCGCTGAAACTAGCGCAACCGGCCACCCAGGGGTATTTCAGGTTGCAGCTACAACTGTCGCCGATGCTATCGACGTCTGCAATGCGCTCGAGCCCATCTTTGGCGTCGGCAAAGTTCACCTCAATACTCGCCAGCCTCTGGCCAACCGCAGCTTGCCCAGCGATCCACTTTTTGGCGATCAATGGCACTTGGTCAACAATCTCGACCCTTCCATTGACTCCAACGCCGACGCCGCTTGGAACCGCGGTTTCACCGGGGCCGGAGTTGTCATCGGGGTCGTAGATAGTGGTGCATCTTGGGGGCACGAAGACCTCGCCGCCAATTACAACTCGGCTGCATCCACCACCCTGACCACATCTGTACACGGCTCCGGAGTCGCCGGAGTTGCGGCCGCAGTCGAAGGAAATGGCTTGGGTGGCGTCGGCATGGCTTACGACTCGCAGTGGGGCAACATGATCTACGGCGATGCGGCCACCACCGCCACAAACCTGCTGCATGCCAACGAGATCAACGACCTAAAAAACTGCTCGTGGGGTCCGTTTGACGACGCCACCATTTGGACTATTTCGCCCACTGAATACGCGGCAATTGAATACTCGGTTCAAAATGGTCGAGGCGGATTAGGTCAGATTTTTGTTTGGGCTGGCGGCAACGGCGGCTCCTTTGACGACCGCACTGACTACGATCCATACGCATCCACTCGGTACTCAATCTGCATCGGCAGCATTGGCGACGCCGATGTCCGCGCCAACAACAACGAAACCGGTTCATCGATGATGGCGGTGTCGCATACATCTGGCAATACGCGCAAGATCACCACCACTTCACAGCTTGGATATACGACGACCTTCGGTGGTTCATCTTCCGCCGCCCCGCTCGCCAGCGGGATGGTTGCTTTGGCGTTGCAGGCAAATCCAACTCTGACTTGGCGCGACGCCCAACACTTGATTGTTCACAGCGCACGCATGGTCGATCCAGCCGACAGTGGCTGGAAAACCAACGGCGCCGGTCACGAGCACAATGAAAACTACGGCTTCGGTGCGCTCGACGCCGACGCTCTGGTCGTCAACTCACTGAATTGGACAAACGTCTCACCGGTGCAAGTGGAAACCAGCGGTCAAACCACCGTCAACCTCGCCATTCCCGACGACGACTCCAACGGTTTGGAGTTCACCATTCCGGTCAGTGCCAATATGCACGTCGAGCACGCGGAATTGATCCTGAACGTCGACCACAACAAACTTGGGGATCTGAAAATCTTCATTCGCTCGCCCAATGGTATTCGTTCGCTGTTCACCAAAAAACGCGGCGACACCAAAGACGATCTGGTTGATTACATTTTCACCACCGTGCGTTCATGGGATGAAATTGCTGCCGGCGATTGGACCATCCACATCTCCGATGAAGAAGCTGGCGCAACCGGCACGCTGATCGATTACGAACTGCGGGTATACGGTAACGATGGCAGTCATCTGAGCGACTTCCGCATCACTGATGTGCAAGGCTTGACTCAAGGCGGAACCTGTAGCCTGACCGTCGCTGGCGCCCGCCCGAATGAAAAATGTTGGGCGCTGTACTCGACCACCGGCCCTGGAGTCTACTCCGTGCCGCAACTCGGCCTCGACCTTGATCTAGATAACCCAGTCCTGATCAACATGTACCAAACTACCGACGCCGCAGGCCAAGCCACCTTCACTCGTGGAGTGCCGCCAGTCGGCAGCAGCGGCTTGAGCATTTGGTTCCAGGCTATGCAGATGGGCAGCACGTCGTCGGTTTATCAGTCGGTGATTCAGTAGCAAGCCGACCGCCAATAGGATCTCGGATCCGCCCTCGAAATCAGCCTGCACCGGTCTATAGTTCCTGCATTGTGCGGATTGCGACCGTCTATCTCCTGCCCAAGTGCGACTTAGCTTGCCGTTTCTGCGGCAGCGACCAAGGCTTCAACGCGCTCGACGAAACCGAAGCCCTGCGTTTCGTCAACTTCGTTGCAACCAATGGCTACTCCAGCGTGGTGCTTGGTGGCGGAGAGCCGTTGCTGTGGTCCGGAGACTTGGAGCGCGTCGGCGCCCATGCGCGGGATTTGGGTTTGGTGGTTCAGCTCAACACCAACGGCGTGGCTTGGCGGGATGAGCTCGAAACCACCGATGCAATCACTCGCATCATCCTTCCTTTGGATGGCGCTGCCGCTGAGTCGCATGACTACTTGCGCAAGCCGCGCGGTGGCCATCGCGAGGTCGTGGAAGACCGTCTCGAACGCTTGGCCAAGAGCGGCAAAGAGGTGACCATCGGCAGCGTTATTTGTCGTCCCAATCTTGACGAGCTGCCGCAACTCGCTACTGAACTCGACCAGCGCGCCGCCGACGGATTAAACCTGCACGCTTGGCACTTGTATCGCTTCCGCCCAATCGGTCGCGGCGGTGCCATCGACGGTCGCAACGATGAGTTCGGCCTGGAGCTCGACGAATTCCGCGCGCATTGCCAACCTATCCAAGCTGGCCAGTTCCCGCGCGCCGCACAGCGCAGCTGGGCGATCTACCGCCGACCCGACATGACTCAATCACGCGATGTCGATTTCTTCTGGAAAAATAAAGGAGAGTGGCACGCTTCAGGTCGCGGCGCGGCTACTGAACAGATTTCCGGAGCAACTTCACTCGATGTGGAATGCATCCCTGTGCATCCGGCGTCGGCGCCAGGTCGCCCATTAGAAAACGTGTGATTTCGCGAGCGCGGTTGGGGTCGGCGAAACGTAACTCGGTGTAGACTTCTGCGACTTCCTGGAATCCTTGGCCCAGCAGTCGATCCACTATTCCATCTGCTGGCATGCCGTAAGGGTGGGCGCCGTTTTCGGCGGCGAAAATCGCGCCCCCAGGTTTGAGCACGCGGCTGCATTCAGCCAAACACTGGGCCAGAGCTTGAGGCCGCAAATAGGAAAGCATCCAGGTGGCTAAAGCGACGTCGACGGATTGGCTTTCCAAGGGGATTTGCTCAGCCCGCGCGCACACCAGCCCACGTCGCATTGGCGACGGCGCCCGGCCGAGTTCCAACGCCGCGGCTTGAGCCACGAGTGGGGCGGCGTCTAGGCCAATCCACCCGGAATGACTCGCTTGGGCGACGGCGGCCCCCAAGCAAATCGTGCCGCAACCGAGCTCGAGTAGGGTCAAAGGTCCAGTCGTTGCCAACTTTGAAGGGAGTTCGACCTGCGCCCGGCTCGCCCGCCATTCCGATACGAGTTTGACCAATGCCAGCTTCAGCAATCCATCCGGGTCTTCAGCACAGGCGAATTCATGCAGCAACTGCGGTTCTTCGCGATAAGCACGTCGCCTGCCGCTGCCGTCGGTGCCGGGGCTCTTGCCATCAGGAGGATCCATGAGAGTATTCTGCCCGCGCGAACTCCATGGAAA
>CAZMDZ010000038.1:0-17350 GCA_964565175.1 uncultured Planctomycetales bacterium | reverse complement strand
GGCGCTTGGGTGGCCGAGTCGCACTTGTCCACCGAGGTTCAAAAGCAGAATCGGCGACCGGTGGTCCCCCACTTTCAAGGCGAGGTTGGATTAAACGTCGACATCTGCCAGCTGGCGCAAAAAGTGTTCGCGCGGACCCAAACCATCGAGGTTGGCGCGGCGGTGATGAACATCGTCTGCAACGGCGGACCGATCGCTGCGGCTGAGCGACTGGCAGCGTTTTGCGCCCTGCATGGCCTGGGTGAAAACGAAACGCGGCGGCTGCGCATTGGTTTTGCCGCGGGTCGCTTTGAATTCATGAACCGAGCTTATGGCGTCGATCATCGCGACGCCGTCGAAGAAGCGGCATGGCCGGCATACAAGGGGCAAATGTTCCGCGAAGCCTGCCACATTTTCCTGCGCTTGCTGCGCGGAGACGTGATCAGTACCGCCGACCTCCCTCGTACGGTCCTGACCCGCGCAAATTTCCGCAGCGACCAAGATTGGGAACGCGTGCAAAAAGCTTGGCTGACGAAACACTCCATCGATGGCACCGACGGCGGCGCGAGCGATGGGGTGGTCGATGGGGGCGATGGCGTCGATGGTGGCCAATCCAGTTCAACAGCACCGGAATCCATTGAGTTCCAACCGCGTTGGGATTTTGAACAAATCAAAATTGTGCCGCAGCAGTGGCGTCGGGAGTTGTTGGATTTGATTTTGGGTTCGCATGACCCGAAGTTGCAGGACGAGTTGAACCAGTTGCTTCCGTTGAAGGTGTTCAACTTGTCGATCACCGCGGAAGACGTGATCGAGGCCACTCACCAGCGCATGGCTTCGGTTTACCACGCCGACGGCGGACCGTGGCAGCGCGATTACATGCCGCGCACGGTGATGGTGTTTTTGAATGCCGAAGAGGGCTTGACCGCCGAACAGCAAAGCGCCGCCGCCCACGCAGAGGCCGAAGCTGCACTGGGGGAATACTGGAACGCCTTGGAAGGCACCATCGATCCAGCCAAAGTTGCCGGCGCCACCGAAAATGCTTTGGTCGGCAACCCACAACAAGTCGCCGCCCAACTCGCCGAGCGCTTCCACCCCGACGACAGCCTGATGCTGTGGTTCGATTTTTACAACCACGACAGCGCCCGGGTCATCCGCAACATGCAAGCCTTTCAATCGCAAGTAATCCCGCTCACCGAGCAGGTGCGCGCATGAGTTCCTCCGCCAACACCGGCTCCCAACCGGCCGAAGCCAGCACCCAACCGCGCGTCGCCAACGCCAAGCCCCGCGACGCGATGTTCCCGACGTCACCGTTGGGCGTGCATGAATCCGGCATTCCGACCGGCCGCGAAGTCGAATGGGAACCCTTGATCGACTACCGACGCTTCGGCGTATCGGAAACAACCATTCACGGCGCCGTCGCTTGGGCGCATGGATCGGAAATCATTCACAGTTTTGGCGGCAACGTGTTGTGTTACGGACGCAGCATGATGAAACCGTTAATGCTCAAGGTTTTCGCCGATGAACTGGGTGAAGAACTCGATTGGCGCCAACGCGCGATTGCCGTGGCTTCGCATAACGGCGATGCTCAACACGTGGAAGCGGCGCAATCGATCCTGGCTGAAGACGATTGGGGGTTGATGCAAACGCCGTTGGATGTACCGCTGGTCCAGTTCGGCCGTCAAGTGCGTCGGCCGCGACGGTGGTTTCATACTTGCAGCGGCGAACACGCGGCGATTCTGCGTGGTTGCCAGCTGAAGAAATGGGAAGAGGTCGGCTATTTGCTGCCGCAGCACCCTTTCTTTGGCGCGTACCTGCAAGAAATTCGCCGGTTCCTAGGCAGTGATTGGCGGCCGCTGCGCGTCGCCCGCGATGGCTGCGGTTTGCCGACTTTGTCGAATACGGTTTCGGAGTTGGCGCAGCTTTACGCCGGTCTCGCTGCCAACCGTGAGGAAGATTGGATTTGGGAAGCCATGCAGCGCCACCCGGATTTGGTCGGCGGCTTCAACCGACTGGACTCCACCATTCTCAAATCCGGCAACGGCTGCCTACTCGCCAAAGAAGGCGCCGACGGCTTGCTCGGCATCGCCATTGATCACCCTGACTACCCCAAGGGTTTGGGAGTGGTCATCAAAATCGCTCACGGTTGGAACTCGCAAGCCACCTGGTATCTGGCGCGCGCCGTGCTTGGCGTGCTGGGAATCGACCTGCGCAACCCTTACGCGCTGCATCGGCAAAAAGCGTTTTTGGTGCCCGGCATTGTGCCGCCGCAATACCTGAAAACGCTGGAACAAATCCCCACCTGGGATGAATGGGATCCGGACACCGAGCGCTACGACTTCGATTGGGAGCAATACCTGTGAAACTCCACAACTGGATCGCTGGAAAAGCCGCCGCCCCCGCGAGCGGTGAGTACCTCGACAACATCGATCCCAAAACCGGTGACGTCTGCGGTCAAATTCCACGCAGCGATGCCGAAGACGCCGACGCCGCAGTGGCCGCCGCTCTTGCAGCACCTGTGCTTACGGTGCTGGAACGCAGTGAATTACTATTCGCCGTCGCCAATGCCTTGACCGAGCGCATTCCGCAGTTGGCCGAACTGGAAGCGATGGATTCCGGCAAAACGCTTGCCGCCACCACCAACGGTGACATCCCGCGGGCGATTGATAATCTGCGCTATTACGCTTCGGCGATTCGCAGCGATCAGACCGCCTGCCATCAAATGGAAGACGGTTTGAATTACACGCTGCGGCAACCGCTGGGCGCGGTGGCGCTGATCACACCGTGGAATTTCCCACTACACTTGTTCACCTGGAAAGTGGCGCCAGCGATTGCGATGGGCAATGCGGTGGTGGCGAAGCCGTCGGAATTGACGCCGAGCACGGCGACGGTTTGCGCGGAGGTTTTTAGTGAGGTGGGCGCGCCTGCGGGGCTGTTAAATGTGGTGCATGGACTGGGTCATGAAGCGGGCGCGCCGTTGACGACTCATCCGGGGATCAAGGCGGTTAGCTTTACCGGTGGGACGGTGACTGGCAAAGCGATTGCGGGTGCGGCGGCCCCGCTATTGAAGAAAGTGAGCTTGGAGTTGGGCGGCAAAAACCCGAGCGTGGTATTTGCGGATTGTGATTTGGACGAAGCCGCTGCTGGCGTGGCGCGGGCGGCGTTTTTTAATACCGGACAGGTTTGCTTGTGCGGTTCACGGCTGTTGGTTGAGCGTTCGATTGCCGATGAGTTTGTTGCCAAGTTGCAGCAGCAAATTGAAGCGGGCGATTGGACACCTGGCGAATCGATGGGCTCGCTGATTTCGTGGGATCACCGTGAAAAGGTGGCGTCGTACGTGGAGTTGGCGAAGGAAGAAGGAGGCACTGTGGTCTGCGGTGGCAATCGCGTTGGCCCGCCCGATGGTGCGTTTTTCCAGCCGACGATCATCACCGGTTTGCCGATTGACTGTCGTGTAGCCACCGAAGAAATTTTTGGCCCGGTGGTGACGGTGCATGCGTTTGACAGTGAAGACGAAGCGATTGCGATGGCCAACCATGTTGAATATGGCTTGGCGTCGTCGGTGTGGACCAATGATTTGAAGAGGGCTCACCGCTGCGCCGCGCGCATTGAAAGCGGCATGGTTTGGATCAACAACTGGAACAAGCGCGACTTCCGCGTGCCGTTCGGCGGCATGAAACAAAGCGGCGTCGGCCGTGAAGGTGGTCGCTACTCAATGGAATTTTTCTCGGTCGACCGCAATGTCTGCATCCAACTCTGATTCCGCCGGCCGCATTGTTGCGGGTTGCCTTTCGCCGCATCCACCGCACTTGGTCTACGCCTCAAACCCAAAGCAAAACCGCCCGCGGTCGAGTGGCGCTGGCGCCTGGAAGCCCTTGCTTGAGGGTTATGAAAAGTTGCGCGCGAGTTTGGACCAAAAAGATTTCGACGTCATCGTCGTGCACACGCCGCACTGGAAGACGCGCATTGGACATCACTTTTTGGGCGTTCCACATTTTGAGGGTTTGTCGGTGGACCCGATCTTCCCGAACCTGTTCCAGTTTCAATTTGACCTGGATGTAGATGTTGAATTAGCCGAAGCGATTGCCGCCGAGGCAGGCGAGCGCGGGTTGATTACCGGCATGATGCGCAACCCGGAATTTCGGGTCGATTACGGCACGATTACGTCGGCGTTTTTGGCGCATCCGGCGTTTGATAAACCGGTCGTGGCCATTTCATCGGCGCGCAGCTACTTCGATTATTCGAACGAGGTCGGCGAGCGCGAAATGCTGGCGCTGGGCGAAGCAACGCGAGTAGCGATTGAAAAATCGGGCAAGCGTGCATTGTTGTTGGCGAGTTGTTCGCTGAGCCACCGCCACTTCACCGAAGAACCGGCCGACCCGGAAGACCCGCGTTTTGAGTACATCTACAACGCCAACCAAGCCAAGTGGGACAAGCACATATTGGGTTTGATGGAAAGCGGTCAAAGCCAGCGCATCTTGGATGAGATGCCGGACTTCATCGAGCAATCGGTCAGTGAATGTAAAGACGGCAGCTTGACCTGGCTGCTCGGCGCGATGGGCGTGCCGTCGCTGCCAGCCACCGTGCATGGTTACGGAACGGTGATCGGCACCGGCAATGCGGTGGTCGAGTGGGATTTGGAGGCCGCCTCAGCTCGGAACAGCTAGGAAGTTCATTTGCTTCCTAGTAGAATTAAAGCAGATGGATTTGATTCAACTCCTGACTAGCCTGGAAGGCAAGTCTCTGGAATTTAAGCGGGGCATCGAGAACCCCTTGGACGACGAAGAGCGGCTCGCCAACCTGATCGATGACTCTATTTCCCCTAAACTACTACCAGAAATAGAATTATGCCGAATACGGGGGCGACATGTACTACGCATCCAGGTCTACCCCAGCCAATCTAAGCCTCACTTCCTCAAGCGAGAAGGCCTAGAAGCTGGCTGTTACGTCCGCGTTGGCTCCACCAATCGAAAAGCCGACGCTGAGCTGATCCAAGATATGAGTCGGCTCCAGTCGAATGGCCCCTTTGACGAGCAACCCCTACCAGATTTCAGCTCGGAAGCTCTTGACCTCGACTTGGCTTCCGAGCTCTTCCCTGACCGGGCACCACTTACTCTGCCCAAACTTCAATCCCTGCGGTTGATCGTTGAGCATCAAAGCAAGCTGGTTCCAACGGTAGCGGGAGTGCTGCTGTTGGGAAAGAATCGCCTCGAAGCCTTTCCAGACGCTTGGATCCAAGCCGGAAGATTTGACGGCACCGATCGGGCGTCCATTCTGGATCAAGCCTCCTTCCAAGGTCCGCTTCCAAGTTCAGTTGAGGATGCCGTCGGCTTTCTCGAGAAACATCTCTACCACCACATAGAGATTGGCCGGACCAAGCGAAAGGAGTCTTGGACGGTCCCGCCCGAAGCCCTCCGCGAGCTCATTGTTAACGCAGTGATTCACACGGACTACTCCCAAGTTGGCACGCCGATTCGGGTTTCGATGTTCGACGACCGAATTGAAATTGAAAACCCTGGCTTGCTCCCCTTCGGCTTGACTCTTGAGGATTTGCCCAAAGGCGTTTCCAAACTGCGCAATCGGACCATCGGTCGTGTTTTTCAGGAATTGGGTTTAGCCGAAAACTGGGGAAGTGGAATTCAAAGGGTTCTTAGTGCTTGTCGAAAAGCAGAATTGCCCGAACCGACCTGGGAGGAAATTGGAATGCGCTTTCGGGTGACAGTTCCTTTTGTCCAGCAACCCGGAGTCATATTGACTAAGTCGGAACGGGCAATCGTGGAACTCTTGGATGAAAAGGGCGGCCTCCAAACGAAGGAGCTCGCACAATTGCTCAAAATCTCGGACCGGGCCGTGCGCATGCATCTTGCCAGCCTGTCCGACAAGAAGTGGATCGTGGGCCTTGGCGTTGGCCCCAGAGATCCGTACCGCCGCTACTACCTGATGAGTGGGAAGAAGTTCAATGGATAAAATGAGTCAAGGTGAAATCATCGGCGGCTACTTGTTGCCCAGTCAGCCGCATGCGTTGTTGGCGCCGGACAAGTCGCCGGGGTGGGCGTCGCTGCGGGCCAGTTACGACCGGGTGCGGGCGGAAATTGAAGCGAGTGAGGCCGAGTTGTTGGTGCTGTTCAGCACGCGTTGGGTCAGCATTATTGGTCATCAAATTCAAGCGGATCCGAATCCGAAGTTTTGGGTGGTAGATGAAGACTTCCATGATCTCGGCACGCTGCATTACGACTTGCGCATGGATCCTGAGTTCGCGCAAAGCTACCGCGATTGCGCCCAGGCACGTGGCTTGCATACGCGAACGGTGGCGTATGAAGGCTTCCCGATTGACGTCGGCAGTATTGCGGCGCTGACGCTATTGAATCCTGAGAATCGGATTCCGGCGTGCATTACTTCGTGCAATGTTTACTCCGACCGCACCGAGACTTTGGTGCTGGGCAAGGCGGCGCACGATGCGGTAGCGAAGAGCGGCAAAAAGGCGATTGCGATTGGCATCAGCGCGCTGTCGAACCGCATGTTTACGGATTGGATTGATCCCAAGGAAGACCGCATTCACTCGCAAAAAGATGATGAGTGGAACCGCAAGTTGCTGGAACTGTTGAGTGAAGGGCGGCTGGAAGATGTGTCGCAGTTGGCGCGTGAATTTTCGCGTCAAGCCAATGGCGACTCCAAGTTGAAAGCCATCTGGTGGCTGGCCGCCGCCATGGGTCAAAACAACGATTACCGAGGCACCGTTTTTGATTACCAGCCCGTTTGGGGCACTGGCGCCGCCCTGGTCGGCATGCAGCCCGCCCCTGGATCCGGCGCAGGTTTGGAATACGATGAAGACGACACCGACGTCTTCCACGGCGACCGCAATGTGGTTTCGCCATCGGTTGATTCCCAATGATTCCGTCCTAAGGTTTCGCCGACGAATCCCCTTTCGCCACAACCCTAGCGCACCATGAGCAACCCGATCCGCACTTCCAAAGCACCCGACCCGGTCGGCGCTTACCCGCATGCTCGTCGCCATGGAGATGTGCTGTACCTCAGCGGCGTCGGCCCGCGTCAGGCTGGCAGCAATGAAATTCCGGGAGGGCCGATCGTCGACGGCGAGGGCAAGCCGCGCGATTACGACATCCGCGCTCAAACGGAGGCGGTGATTGAAAACGTGCGCGCGGTGCTGGAAGCATGTGGCGCGACTTTGGATGACGTCATTGATGTCACCGCGTTTTTGGTCGACATGGACCGCGACTTCAAAGGCTACAACGAGGTATACGCCAAGCACTTCACCTCGATCCAAGCGGCGCGCACCACCATCGCCATTCGCGCACTGCCGACGCCGATTGCAGTCGAGTTCAAAGTGACCGCAAAAGCACCTAACGAGAACTAGAGCCACCGCCGCCGCACCATCATGCAAATCCTCGACATCTCGCCCCTGATCAGCCCTGACCTCGACGTCTGGCCGGGCGACACGCCGTTTTCGCGTGAGGCGGTGTTGGACATGCAGCGCGGCGATCACATCACCCTCAGCCACATCACCGCGTCGCTGCATTTGGGTGCCCACGCCGACGCGCCGAATCACTATCTAAAAGATGGTGCTGGCATCGCCGAGCGCGATTTGAATTTGTACTTCGGCCCGTGTCAGGTGATTAAAGTCGACGTACCGCGCGGTGAACGCGTGCGACTTCAGCACCTGAAATCTGAAATTGCTGCGCCAAGGGTGTTGTTCAAGACCGGCACCTTTCCCGATCCCAACAACTGGAACGAAGACTTTGCCGCGCTTAGCGAGGAGTTGATCGACCACCTCGCCGAGCAAGGCGTGCGCTTGGTGGGCATCGACACGCCGTCGCTGGACCCGCAAAACAATCGCAATCTCAGCGCCCACCACGCCGTCGCTCGCCATGACATGGCGGTGCTTGAAAGCTTGGTACTCGAGCACATTTCGCCCGGCCCATATACCCTGTGCGCCTTGCCGCTCAAGCTCGACCGCGCCGACGCCTCGCCGGTGCGCGCGGTGCTGCTGCCGCCGTGCCAGTAACCCACCTGCACTACCCCATCGGCCGTCATGACTAATACCCAACCACGCCTACTCGGCCTCGACTTCGCCCGCGCACTGGCCGTGTTCGGCATGGTATTGGTCAACTTCAAAATCGTCATGGGCGCCAGCGGCAATGGCCCAGCGTGGATGGTCGAATTCGCCAGCTGGTTTGACGGCCGGGCGTCGGCGTTATTTGTGATCCTGGCGGGCGTGGGAATGTCGCTGCTGAGCAAGCGCGCGCGCGATGAAAACGACCATGAACTACTGGGCCGCAATCGTTCTTCGCTATGGAGACGGGCGCTGGCGTTGTTCATTGTCGGTTTGCTTTACACGCCGATCTGGCCGGCCGACATCTTGCACTTTTACGGCATTTACATCGCCGCCGGCGCGCTGCTGCTGACTGCCAAGAACAAACAACTGTGGCAAATGATTTGGCTGCTGGTGCTGATCTACCCGGTCATGCTCCACAACCTGGATTACGACCGCGAGTGGGATTGGGCGACGCTGGACTACGAAGGCATTTGGACGCTAAGCGGTCAATTCCGCCATCTATTCTTCAACGGCTTCCACCCGGTCATTCCGTGGTTGGCGTTTCTGCTGCTGGGAATGCGCATCGGCCGCATGGATTTGCATTTACCGGCCAAACACAAAAGCCTGTTGCTGTGGGGCTTGTCGGTGGCGCTGCTGACGGAATTCCACAGCTACTTTTTCGTCGGCGTGTTCACGCTCAGCGATGAACCTGTTCCCGAAAAGCTCGCCCAAGCCCTGTTCGGCACCAATCCAATGCCGCCAATGCCGATCTACATGATCGCCGCCGCTGGGTGGGCAGTTGCGGTGATCGGCTCCTGCCTCGCCATGGGCCGCAAATTCGCCGACGCCGGGTGGTTCAAACCCTTCGTCGCCACCGGTCAACTTGCGCTGACCTTGTACGTTGCTCACGTTGTGATTGGCATGGGCTCGCTGGAGGCCATCGGGCAATTAGAAAACCAAACGCTGGGCTTTGCATTGACCGCCGCTTTGGTGTTCTGCGTGGTTGCCGTTGTGTACTCCACCTTCTGGTTGAAAAAATTCCGCCGCGGACCGCTGGAGGTCCTGCTGCGAAAGATTAGTTCATGACTCAGCAACACCAGTTCACCGTCAACACTCCCGGCCGCGGGACTTTCGACATCACTCACGAAGTCGAGTCCATCGTGCGTGACTCTGGGGTTTCGACTGGTTTGGTCAACGTCTTCATCAGCCACACCAGCGCGTCGCTGATCTTGTGTGAAAACGCCGACCCACAAGTCCGCGTCGACCTCGAATCCTGGTTCGCCCGCGCCGCCCCCGACGGCGACCGCCTCTTTCGCCACACCTGCGAAGGTCCCGACGACATGCCGGCGCATGTGCGCTCGGTACTAACGGCGTCCTCCATCAGCATCCCCATCACCAACGGCCGCATGGCTCTGGGGACTTGGCAGGGGCTCTACTTATTCGAGCACCGCACTGCCGCGCATCGGCGCCGGGTTTTGGTCACAGTCACCAGCTGACGGTGGCTGATTGGCATCAACTTGGATGAGTTCCTCCCAAGTGGAAAGCGCATACTTTTTTCGAATCCAGGCGTAGTAGAACGGAGTGATGGCTGCGGCCAGCAGCATGACGGCGAATAAGATTGCACTCATACGAAACGCCGTGACCCAAAAAGAATCCAAGTCCACGATGCAAATCAGCCCCAGGTAGCCGATCACAATTGGGTCTAAAAAGTCGCGCCAGGCGGTAGTCAAATAAAGCTGAACGTTCTCTCCCAGGGAATTGTATTGCGGCGGCCGCACTGCCTTACCTCTCCACATAAGCCGTAAGCATCGATTCGGAATCCACTTGCGGGCACGCCGCTGAACTTTGCGCCGTTCGATCATCTGCTGGCGCACAACTGGATCCTTGGCTCGAACCAGGGGCAATGGGGAATAGGCCACATTGGGAACCTGGCGCGCTTCCAATTCCTGGAAGGCTAGCTCGAGGTGATCCTCATATTTCATATGCAAGCATATTAGCACGGGGAAGCCGGAGCTACTTCGGCGGACCCAAACCCTGAAAGTGCGACAGCAGCAGCTCGACGTCGGCGGCAGTGAACCCTTCGGAGCCACCGGTGATGATGCCGCGACCGGGGAGAGCGCCTTCGATGACGGGAACTGTGAATACTTTTCCAGCGACCATGACGGCGACTTGATTGCCGGTGTTTTTTGCCGTGAGATCGCGAAAGCCCTCACTGTCTAAAAGGGAAAAGCCGAGAGCGGGGAAGTCCGATACGTCCTTCGACCAAAAGACCCTTTCCGCCTCATAGCTATGCACTTTGCCAATGACGTATTCCTGGTCGTTGCAAGTCACGCGAGCCGCTTTGTCGTAGCCCTCCTCGTTTTCATGAATCACAAAGGCGAATTCAATCGTTGGCTTACCGCGGTTGGTGGAGGAAAACTCGACGGATTCCACATCGCCGCCGCCCAGCATCACGTGGCTGGCATTGATGGCCTCCACGATCGATTCAGCTTCATCGGCGGTGAAGCCCTTGGCTCCACCCTGCAACAACAGTCGACCAGGAATGGCAGTTTGAATCATCGGCACACTCAGGATCTTATTTCCCCAACCCATGATCGCCATTGGGTAGTCCACGTACTTGCCGGTTAACTGCAACATGGCCTCGCGATCTTCCACTTCAATCGCCACCGCAAAACCACCGTCGACAAATTCCTCGACCGCTACCGACTTCAACAGGAAGTGATGGCTCAAACCAAGGTGTAGATGGCCGCCTTTGTATTCCACCTTTTCCGCAGAATCAAAACCCGCGTCACCCTTTTTCAAGCCCACCCGCACAGTGAGTGCCGGTGCAGTTCGCACATCAGACTTGTGCTCGGTCGCCACACTCATCTCTTCCAGCAACCGCGGCGCTGGCCACACTTCGCGCATCAGCCACAGCACGTAGCGAATGTCGACCGAAATATTGCGGCTGCGTTCTGCATTCCAACCAAAGTCGCCCGCCACATTTTCAAATACGCGGTCGAAGTTCAGTCCAACCAATCGACCTTTGCCATCCACCACCGGCGAACCAGAGTTCCCTCCAGTCGTATCCGCATTCGCCAAAAAGCAAACCGGAATATCCAACGCCGACGAATCGGTCTTCACCTTCTCCATAATCTGCTCCGGCACATCAAAGTCACCCCCACCTTGGTGCTTCTCCAACATGCCTTTCACCGAAGTATGCGGCACATGCCAAATCCCATCACGCGGTTCATAACCCTTGACCGACGCCATCGACACGCGCAGTGTTGAATTCGCATCCGGGCAAAAACGCTCGCCACGCCACAGCTCCTGCGCTTCGATCCACAAGTTGCCGATTGCCAAACGCTCTCCGGCATCGTGCTGACGATAAACCGATTGGGCTTTGAACTCAGGTTCCAAGGCTTTCGCCAGAGCGACCAATTCGCCACTGCCTTCCTTCTTCCATTGATCGAAGGAGCGCAAACGATTGCCGTCGGGAAGTTGATCGGCGAAGTCAAGCAGCACGTCGCGAACGGCATCCGGGGTTTCGAGAGTGACCTTTTTCTCAGCTTGCGCCGCACGGAATGAGGAAGAATAGCGACGCAATCCATCCAAGACAAAATCCTTCGGCATGCGATTCGCGGCAAGCTCATCCATATCAAACAGACGCTGAATGGCATCACCATAGCGATCCCGACGACCGTCGTTCTCATCCACCCAAGCCATAAACTGCGACTCTTCAAACTCCTTTTGCGCAACGACCTGGTTGCGATCCAGACCAAAAATCATGCCGCGCGCATTCTTCTCAACATTGGCATAAGACTTAATCCGCGATGCCAAACGCAACGCCATTTCATCACTTTCCGCCGCGCGCTCCTCCAAACCATCAATCAAAGTCGAGAACAAGCGCAATCGCGCCGGATAGTAAAACTCCTGACGCACCGCAACCGCGGTCGAAGTCAGGTAACGACTGGTCCGCCCCGGATAGCCCAGCACCATGACCAAGTCGCCATCATCCGCACCTTCTTCACTGACCAACAAGTGACGCGGCGGATTGTAAGGAACGTTTTCTTCGGAATACTTGGCTGGCTTGCCATCCGGCGAAACATAAGCGCGGAAGAAACTGAAGTCGCCGGTATGCCGCGGCCACATCCAGTTATCGGTTTCGCCACCAAACTCCCCCACCGAACGCGGCGGTGCGTAAACCAAACGCACGTCGCGCAAAACGGTGCGGTGAATGCGTCGCCACATCCGCCCTTCCAAATACGGAACCACGATCGCTTCCGAAAATTCGCTCTTGGCTTCGGCAGCGAGTTGACCGCGCATTTTTTGCACCGCCGCGTGCTTATCTGCCGGGTTATCGCCAGCCTCGTCCGCCGCCGCGTGCATTTGGGTGGTCACATCGTCGTAACCCGTGACAAACGAAACCGTCATTCCGGCATCTGGAATCTCCTCGGCCAACGACTCGGAAACAAAACCATTTTCCAAATAGTTGTGCTCCAAAGTGCTGGCGCGGTTGATCGCACCAAAACCACAGTGGTGATTGGTGACCACCAATCCCTCATCCGAAACAAAGCTCGCCGAGCACCCGCCCAAGCTGACCACTGCCGACAGCAAACCTTCTTTGCCGTCCCAGATTTCGTCGGCTTCTAGCTCCAAGCCGCGGCCGCGCAATTCCGGCCAGTCCAGGTTTTTCAATTGCTCGGGCAGCCATTGGCCCTCGTCGGCAGGCAGCGGAGCGAGCAGCAAAGCTGCGAGTACGGCGGCGACAACCGCCAATGAAACGCCCCAAGCGGAGCGCAATGCTTCAACAAATTTGGTCATGGTTCTAAGACTCGTCGATTAGGCGCATCAATTCGTCCCAATCGAAAGGTTTGGCCAGGTAGTGGCTGCAGCCAGCCTCGTAACAGGCGTCGCGGTCGCCGGGCAGGGCATGTGCCGTCAACGCCACGATTGGTCGATTGTAGTTTAGACCGCGCAATTCGCGGGCGACAGCAAAGCCATCGACTTCGGGCATTTGCATATCCAACAGCACCGCGTCGAACTCTTTGTCGGCCCCAGCCGCAAGCCACGCCTTATTTAATGCCTCACGCCCATTTTCAGCACAGGTGACGTCGTGGCCAGCGTCGCGCAGGCGGAAAGCAATCAATTTCAATGATGCAGGGTTGTCTTCGGCCAAGAGCAACCGCTTGCCAATTCGATGGACGTCGGCCGGTTTCTCATCGGAAGCCGTTTCATCAGCAGCCTTTTTGGCCGCCGCTTCGGATTCGATTTCTTGGCGTTCTTCCACCCGACGAATCGGCAATTCCAGCATGAATTCCGATCCCTTGCCAACCACTGAACTCATGGTCAGGCCGCCGCCCAGCCGCTCAGCAAGCCTTTGCGAAATTGCCAATCCCAACCCCGGTATCGGCGACAGTGAAAATCAAATGGTCGTCCCGCCTAGATAATTCGACGCGAATCTCGCCTTTGTCGGTGAACTTGATCGCATTGTCGACCAAGTTGACGATGATCTGCCTCAATCGGGTCGCGTCGGTGAGAATGGTTTCGGGTAGATCATCGCCAGCGAATGCCTTGAGGCTGAGGTCGCGCGCGGTGGCGGAAGAGTTCGACGACTCCGCGCAAGATGCTCAGTGGCTTGGCGGGCCGTAGATCCAGCTTTAACTCACCGTGTTCATCGCTGGATAAATCCAAAATTTGATCGAGCAACGACAGCAGGTGGTTGCCGCTTTTGCCAATCACACTCAAGTGATCCAGCACGACCTCCTTCGGCGCAGCACTTTCAATCAACGAGTGGACCATGTCGGTCAAACCGAGCACGGCCACCAACGGAGTGCGCACCTCGTGACTGATATTGGCCAAAAAGCGGCTTTTAGCGCGACCAGCCTCCTCGGCAGCCAAGTAGGCCTTGCGCAATTGAGACTCACCGGCGCTGCGCTCGCGCTCCAACACGATTCGCGCGGCTAGCATCGACGCCAGCGTGCGCAGCAGTTCAAAGTCGTCTTGGGTGAAGAAGTTCACTTCCGAACTTTCGGAATCCAAAACCCCCAGCACTTTGCCTTCATGAATGATAGGCAGCGCAATTTCGGAGCGGCGGGCGACGTCGTCGGCGACATAAAGCGGCTCCTTTCTGACATCTGGCACCAACTTGCCTCGACCGGTCGCGGCGACGCTGCCAACGATGCCCTCACCGATCGGCAGTTCGAAGCGGTCAACAATGACGTTATGTCGCGGCGCCTTCGGCCCATGCGCCGCCCGCTGCACCAGGACTTGGCGTTCTTCATCCACCAAGTAAATGACGAAGTCCTCAAAACCCAAGCGCGCAATCGCACCGCTGGCAACTTGCCACAGCACCTCTTCCACCGACCGCGCCTCCAACAAGGAAAGCGCAAAGTCGTGCAAGATCCGCAAGTGCCGTTCCTTGCGCAGCAGTTCGTCCATCAGGTGGTCGTCGGCCTGCGAGTCCGTCATCCACTGAGTGTCCGTTCTAAAATGCCGCAATGCAAGCCCGCCTCGCCCATACCATGATCCGCGTCCGCGACTTGGACCGTTCGCTGGAGTTCTACACCGGTTTTTTGGGCCTGCAGGAAGTGCGCCGTTCCACCATCGGCGACGAGGCAACGCTGGTTTTCCTCGCCGACGCCGCCCGCAGCTATTTCATCGAGCTGACCCACAATCACGATGGCCGTGATTATGAGCTGGGCACTCAATTCGGCCACCTTGCCTTCCACGTCGACGACCTGGGGCCGGTGATTGCAGAAGTGGAAAAACGCGGCTGGTGGTCCCGCCACAGCAAGCCGACTTCGAGTTCCAAGTACATTTTCGTCCACGATCCCGACGGCTACGACATTGAAATCCTCGAAGTTCGCCCTTAGCCAGCCGACGTACCTCGCGCCGATGGAAGGGGTTACGGACATCTCCTTTCGTGGTTTAGTGCTCGACCACAACCCCGGCGCGGTCGGCGCAGCCTGCACCCAGTTCCTACGCGTGTCGCAGGTTCCAATGACCGCCGAACGCATTCAGAGGGAACTGGGGCCGCAGCATTCGTCGGGGGTGCCGGTTGGCGTGCAGTTAATGGGCAATCTGCCCGACATCTTGGCCGAATCGGCGGTGCGGGCGGCGTCGGTGGGAGCGCCGTTTGTGGACCTGAACTTCGGCTGCCCGGCGCCGAAGGTTTTCCAACACCGCGCTGGCTCGGCTCTGCTGGCCGAACCGGTGCTGTTGGAACAAATTGTGCGTGCCGTCGTCGACGCCTGCCCGGTGCCGGTGACCGCCAAAATTCGATCAGGGATTGAGTGCGATACTCAGTTGGAAGACATTTGCCGGCGCGTTGAGCAGGCGGGCGCAACGCTGTTGACCGTGCATGGGCGGTTGCGACAACAGTCCTATCGCGAACCGCCGGATTGGACGCGCATTACTCGCGCAGTGGCGGCGGTGGGAATTCCGGTGATTGGCAATGGTTCTGCCGACACACCGCAGTTGATCGACAAAATGTTCGAGCAAACCGGCTGCGCGGCGGTCATGGTTGGCCGCGCCGCAATCGGCAATCCATGGGTATTCGCCGATTGGCTGGCTGCGCGCAAACCCGGGACGAGTCTGACCGACGGAGCTCCGCTAGCCGAAGCCGCAGCCGAAGCCGCAGCCGAAGCCGCAGCCGAAGCCGAAGCCGGTGCCGGTGCCGCAGCCGCAAGCCGCGACGTGCATGGCTGGCTGCACGAATACCAAGACCGCATGCTTGTCGGCGGTGCCACCGAACGTCAGGCGCTGGGCAAGCTCAAACAAGCGCTCAAAGCAATGATTGTCAGCGGGTTGCTCCCTCAAACGGTGCAGCAACAAGCGCTACGCAGCCAATCGGCGGCGGAATTCCATTCTTTGATCTAACCGACCGCCTTACTTGGCGGCTTCGGCGTCAGCCGCGGCTTTCAGCTCTTCGGTCCACACCGGCAGGCTCTCGTCGCACTTGCCTCCACAGTGGTTTTCGTTACAGCAGTAACCCTCAGGGGTGCCGCAAACTCCGCCACAGCAAAGCTTTACGACCTCATCGGTCGAGGCCTTGGTGCTGTTGGCGTCGGTGGAACAGGCGGCCAAAAGTGGCAGAGCCAAGCACAGGAAAAGCAGCTTTTTCATCTTAGAATCTGGCTGGAACACGCAGACTTCCGCAAAATCCGGCGTGGACGCTGGAAGCCTAAGCGACAACATCTTAGCATTGTCGGCAATGGCATCCTCCTCTCGCTACGGTTTGGCGGCGACGATTGCACCCCGCCAGAAACAGGGATTGCAAGCGTCGGCCGGTACCTCTACTGGCAAAATTGAGGAGCGATTCCGCGAAGCACTCGACGCTGGCATTCAGTTCGATGCCACCGGCGACGGCCTCAGCGCCGTGCTCAACGGTTCCGAGCAAGCTTTTGACGTCGCCGTTGCCATCGCCGAAGCCGCTTGGCCGACCCGCGTTCGTTTCGCCCTGATCGCCGCCCCTCCCGGAGGTGCCGCCGGCCAAGACGACGCCATCCGCGACAAAGCTCACCGGGTGCTGAAGAAGGCAAACAAAAAGGTCGCCTTCCACTTTGAGCTCAGCGGCAAGGGTGCGGCCGAAATTAGCTTGGCGTCGGCGTTGTGCAAACTGCACGCCACCTTGCTTGCCGAGTGGACCGAGTCTCGCGCCACCGCTGTTCGCACCTACCGCCGCTTCGGCAAACAAGCCGACGTCGCCCGCGAGTTGAGCGTAAGCCAGCAGGCTGTTTCGCAGATGTTGTTGGGTGCTCGCTTCCGCGAGTTGGTGGCCGCCGAAGAGGCGATGCGCGATTGGCTGACTGGGCCGAAACGCACCACGCTGTGGCCGCTGCGCAATGTCGGGACGGCCCCGGCAACGATGTAGAGAGTCAAACCACGTATCGGCCGCGAAAGGCTTCAGGTTGGCAATTTGAAGTTCGCTGAGGTGGATAGAATATGCGGCCATGCCGACAATCGAATCTACCCCTGAAATGGTCTCGGGCGTCTACGCCCGCATGCGCGAAAACCTTGAACTGGTCCGTCCACGGATCAACCGGCCGCTGACCTTGGCCGAGAAGATTTTTCTGGGTCACTTGAACGACGCTGCCCAGCAAGATATCGAAGCGGGCAAGGCGTATTTGTTGTTGCGGCCAGACCGCGTGGCCCTTCAGGATGCAACGGCGCAAATGGCGTTGCTGCAGTTCATGATGGCGGGCAAGGATGAAACCGCAGTGCCGTCGACCATTCACTGCGACCACTTGATTCGCGCGCATAAAGGTGACGACAACGACTTGGGCGTGGCGAATGATGAAAACCGCGAGGTTTATGACTTCCTGTCTTCGGTCGGCCAGC
>CAZMDZ010000037.1:0-17426 GCA_964565175.1 uncultured Planctomycetales bacterium | reverse complement strand
CGGGTGATCGTCCCCCAACAGCGGCACCGCTTGTTGATACGCCTCGCGCGCTTTTTCGGTGCGGCCCAGCGAATCTTGCAGACGCCCGCGACTTAGCCAATAGCGCGCATCTTGATTGGCTTCGGGCATTTGGTCCAAAACCTGCAAAGCTTTTTCCAGTAACCCTTGGCGTTGAAAAAGCTGGCATTGCACCCAACGCACAGCCAAAACCGAACCGGAGTCATCTGTTGTCTCCAGCCGCTTGTTCAACTCCGCGTGCAATTTTTCACATGTGCCGTGGGCCAACACCGTTTGCCGCCAAAGAGCTTCTACCGAGGCTAATTGACCTCGGTCCGCCAATGCCGCTTGGAGCTCAACCGATTGCAAGCCGTTGGCGGGATCTTGAGCCGGATCTTGGGCCGGATCTTGGGCGGGATCATGGGCGGGATCATGGGCAGCGCTGGGCGCCGGATTTTGCACGGCCGTGCGCACTGGTGCATGTACGCCAGCTGGTTCGACGACTGCGGCTACAGTCGGCTTTGCGGTTAGCGCGGCAGCTAGCCCTATGGTTAAGGAGGCAATGGTGAAGAGGAGTCCCCCAAAACCTCCGGCGGGGATCAGAGCTTTGCACTTCATGCCACCTCTCCATGCTGAGGCCGACGTCGGTAGTAGATTTCAAACACAAACAACAGCAGCGAAACGAGCAATAACCAAGGGGCGTATTCCTTCAACTCCAAGCTACGGCCGACGCTTGCAGCCAAAGGTGCGCCGGGTTCGGGCAGGGCGCCACCGCCGCTTGTACTAGCCAATTCGGCGATCGGCATGACCGCGGCTGGATCGACTTGAAATTCAGGAGCAAGGTCGGCAAAAGCCGGACTCAATGCGAAGGCCGGGCCAATTCCTTGCAGCTGGAATTCCTTTGCCGCTGGCCAAGCAAAGCGGCTGACGAATTGAGCGGCGCCGGTTCGCAACCACTTCAACTCTGGCTCAGTCACGGGTTGCGGCAACTGCGCTTGGTTGCCGTTTCGATTCGCAGTGACGGTGATCTCATTGCCGTTGCGCGTCACTTGAAAGCGGAACGGAGCCACCGAGTCAGCAGCCGTTCTTTGAACCACTTGCGCGAGGAAAGCCCCATAGCCCTCCCATTCAGCCCAGGACGCGGTACCTGGACCAGTTGGTTGCGTGGTCAAGGCGGTGACTCGGCCAGCGCCGTAGCGCCAACTGGAAAGGATGGGATGGCCGCCTTCTTCAGTTTTGATGACCACTTCGGCCTGCGGTCGCGAACGGCACTCGACGTAGCCATTGACCGGCGGCAGTTGCTTGGCGTCGGCATTGCCCCACCACGCCGACCCGCCGCGCGCCTGTAGGGCGAAATTCCCCGGACGATACGCTGGCAGTTTGGCACTTGCCGGTTGCTTCAAAATGACTTCGGGCAAGTTGAAGCGGTTGGGCACGTGGTAAAAACGACCCTTGCCCCAGTTGGCCAAATTGACCAAGAATTCGGAGTGCGCTTGCGATCCAATCAGCACTGTGGAAACGTTCATGCCCTTGTCGGCCATGCGTCGCATCATGCTTTCAAACGGTCCGGTTTCGACGCCACCATCGGTCAGAATTAAGACGTGCTTATAGCGCGTATGCACGTTTTGTAAACCGTAAAACGCTTCCTCTACCGCTGGCAAAATGACGGTGCCGCCGCCAGCGTCCAAGCGATTGAGGGCGCGCTCAAGTTCAATTGAGTTGCTCGCTGGTTGAATCGGAGCGGCCCATCGTTTGGCGCCATAAAACTCAACAATGCCGACCTTGTCATGAGGCAACAAGCGACGAATGGCCAAGCGCGAAACTTCTTTAGCAAGTTGCACGCGGTTGCCGCCCATGGATCCCGAGGTGTCGATGATGACCACCAAGGTGGTACTGGGATCGCGCTTCTCTTCCTTCTGCTGAAACTCCACCGGCAGCACATCTGCCAGTGCCGTATCGTGCCAGCCACCCGGTCCAAAAGCGCCATCTCCGCCGCACATCAATAATCCCATGCCGCGATTGGTGACGGCATCCAGCAGCCGTTGTTGAAAGGCTTCAGGAACGTCACTCGCCGGGCGGTCATCGAAGAGAACTGCGGCGTAAGCGTTCAAGTCGATCGCCTCGAAGTCGCCTTGGTCGGGACGATTGGTGCCGACTTGGTTCTGGTTGTCAGAGTTGGTTGAGGCGGGCGTTTGCAGGTCAATTCCGGGGCCTAGCAATCGATCCAATTGGTCGCGCCCATTTTGCGCGCGCAATCCCAGGTACAGCACCGGCAGCGGCGGTTGCACCGCGACCGTGGTTTGCCAATGATTGTCTTCGGCCCGCATGTCATGACCGCCATCCAGCTCCAAGCTTTCCAAGTCCGCTTGCAAGTCCATCAAGCCCGCTTGATTGGGTTCGAATTCGAGGTCGATGCTGCTGCGACCTTGCACCCAAGCCTCCGCCGCCGCCGACAGTTCGGGCATCTGAGTACTGGAAAGCTGAACTCTCACTCGCGCCGGTCCGCCGCTTAGCCACAAACGCACCGTCCCAGGGTGCCCAACTCGCAAGCCATCTGGGGTTTCAAGGCCAACGATCCGTAACTCGGCGGCGTCGCCTTGGAGCGGAATGGCATGAAGTGGCAGCTGCACATGCTGGCTTTGAGCATAGGCGGCGCGCCAGTCCCGTCGGCTTTGTCCATCGCTGGCCAGAAGGACGGCAGCGGGTTCACCGGCGGGAATAGCGGTGGTGGCGCTAGCGAGGGCGTCGCTGAGACTCCAATTGGCGTCGATTGGGGCGACGTTGTGCGCGACGAAGTCGGACGGCAGTTTTTGTTGCCAGTCGCTTAAGGTTGCTTCGGCGCGCGCACGTTCCGTGGCGGACAGACTGGCAGAGGCGTCGGCAAGGACTAGGGCGTGAATTTGGTCACTGGTGCCGACCGCGGCAGGCCGAGCTAAAGCGAGCAAAGCGAAGGCCAAGCAAAGCGTGCGCAGCAATGTGTGCTTGGGAGTGCGTCTGGCGGTTCGCCATAGCCAGGGCGCGGCGGCCAGCGGCAGCAGGAGCAAAAATCCAGGAGCGAGGAATTCCATCGCAGCTTAAGGCAGACGCCCCTGTTGGAACCACGCCCACTCCAGCAACAGGAGGGCAAATGCGAGAAGGATCAACCAATTCCAAAGCGGCCAGCCGCGCTCTTCGCTCAGCGGGTCAATCGCTTCCCTAAGCGGAGGTGCATGTCCAAGTTGCAGAGTGGCGTTGGCGTCTAAGGCGGACGCCAAGGTGGCAGTCTGTTGAGCGGAAGAAGTTCGGTGGGCGGCAGTTGCTTGAAGGCCGACGCCGTTTTTGTTGACGTGGGCCGTGATTGGCGTGCCTAGCCAACGAACCGCTTGGGACAAGAATTGGGGGAAGCTTTGACTGTGAACAAAGCCATGTTCTGGATGGAGGAGCGCCTGCCAGAGTTGAATTTGGGTGGTTCCTTCCGCTTTGGCGCCTAAACTCACTTCGCGATCCAAGGACTCGGCCAGAGCCAAGCCGTCGATTTGGTGAATGCCAAGCGCCGGAACCGCAGCGGCTAAGAGTTGCTCGGCATCGGCGAAGGAGGCGCTTTGCACCTGAAAGGCGTGGCTGGTGTCGGCGTCGGTGAAGACCAACTGCGGCAAGGTCGACGGCGGACTCAAGTTGGTGCGGATGACCACTTCGGCTTGGCCAGGCTCCACTCGATTCAAGCTCGGGTCTGCATCAATCAAAGTTGCAATTCGAGCAGGAAGCTCGCTGGCAAGGTGCACGCCGATGGATTGGCGTCGCGGCAAAGTGCAGGTAAAGGAATTGTCGGCGGCCAGGCCGTCGTCGCCGGGTAATTGCAAGGCAAGCTCGGCCCCATTGGCCAGCAGGTCGCGAAAGCAAAGCGTGGTGCTGCCGTCGGTATTGGGGATGCTAGTGGGCGTTTGCTCCACAGGCGTTCCTGCAAGAGTGATTTGCCATGGATCTGGGGCACCGTAAATCGTCGCCGAAAAGTCAACGCGATCCCATTGCCCAGATGCGGTTTCGGTCCAGCCAGCGTGCAAGACGCCGCGGTTATGCGCGAGGTGCCGCCATGGCGAGCGATAAACCAACTCCAAATCTATTGGCAGCAACGCGGCGCTTTCTTCGCTGAGGCGAGCGCTTCCGTAAACCCGAACTTGAGTCGGATTGCGCCGCAGTGGATCGGCGCTGAATCGATGCAGCAAGGAGTTGAGTTCACTGCGTTGCCGGCTGGCAGTTCGAGAGGATAATCGCTCTTGTAACAAGCGTTCATGTTCGCCTTTTTGCAAAAGCAACAAGGGTGGCGATTGCGCCAGCCAAACTTGACGTTGGTGATGAGGCAAAGCCGCTGCGTCGGTATGGACTTCTTCGACCGCGACCTGCCAAGCGTCGGCTTCGGTCATGGCTAAGCTGCCATCCAAAACGAGTAAGTAGTCGCGCTGACCTTCTTTTTGCCAATCCAATGCTCCGGCGGCAAACCACAGCATGGTGGCGATAGCCAGTAGAAACAAGTAAACCCAAAGATGGCGGAAGCGCTGGGTGAGTACCCGGGTACGGTTTTCCTCTTGGGCTTGGCGCCAGAACAAAGTGGTGACGATGTCCACTTGGCGGAAACGCACACGCAGGCGCTGCAACAAGTACAAGCCGATCGCCAAGGCGGCGACTCCTGCCCCCATCCACGCGGGTGAAAACTGGCCGAAGTTCAAACTTCCAGCCTCCCGTTTTCAAACAAAGTGGCGAGTTGTGGAACCACTTCTTCTTCGGCATTCAATCGCAACAAACCGATGTTGCGCTTTTGGGCAAAGTCGGTGAGCCCAGATTGAAATTCCTGGTACGCCTGGCGGTAACGCTGGAGCACTTGCGCGTCGACGGTGATGTCGTGACTTTCGCCACTTTCACAATCGCGCAAACGTAAATCCCCTTGCAACTCTGGATTGCTGTCGGATGGTCGGACCAGTTGGACCAACAGCAGATGATGCGGAACCTTCTTCAACGCTTCGAGTACTGCGGGCAAGCCGCCCGGATCGAAGAAGTCTGAGACGACTACGGCGAGCCCGCGGCGCAGGCGTAAGCCAGAGAATCGATTCAGGGAGCGCGAGAAATCAGTGCTGCCGCCAGGTTTCAAACCGTTTACGCGACTGGCAAAACTGGGAAGTGTGGCGAAGCCGTTGCGGGGTCGCACCAGCACACGCATTTCAGATGCAAACGGGAAAACACCCACCCGATCATGCTGACCCAAGGCGATTGCGGTCAACGCCATGGTTGCCCGTAAACATGGTCGGATCCGCGGCGGTTGCTCCAACCACATGCTTTGAGAATGGTCCGGCAGCAAGTAAACCGGAAGATCTTCCATCTCCTCAAACAAGCGCAAAAACACCCGTCCCAACCGACGGTAAATGTTCCAGTCGATGGCGCGCAAGTCGTCACCGGTGGAATAAGGGCGGTAATCCTGGAACTCAATGCCTGCACCTTGCGCGGCCGACCGCTGCTCCGCAAAGCGACCGCCGCGAGGCACACGTCGGGCAACCAAGCGTAGGCGCTGCAGCGAATGCAGGAAGTCAGGATCGATCAAGTCCATACGCTGGAGATGGGCTGAGACTTCAATCAGACTGGCTTGACGGCTTGAAGGACGTCGGCGACCACTCGGTCGGCGGTGACGCCATCGGCAAGGCCGTGGAAGTTAATCATGACGCGGTGGCGCAAGACGGCCGGGGCGACGGCGCGGATGTCGTCGGTGCTGACAGCGAAGCGGCCATTGAGCAGGGCTTTGACTTTGCCACAGAGAATCAAGGATTGCGCACCGCGCGGGCTAGAGCCCAAAGCGACGTTTTCGTTGACCGACGGCGGTGAAAAATCACGCCCCGGTTGGGTGGCCATGACTAAGCGCACTGCGTGTTTGCTGACCGATTCGGCAACTGGAACGGAGCGCACCACTTCACGCATGCGTCGAATTTCTTCGCCAGTGGATACGGCTTCGATTTCAACTTCGCTGCTGCCGGTGGTGCGGTTGAGGATTTCCAAGTACTCGTGTTCCTCGGGGTAGCCGACGTGCAACTTCATCAAAAAGCGGTCGAGCTGGGCTTCAGGGAGTGGGTAAGTGCCTTCCTGCTCCACCGGGTTCTGGGTGGCCATCACGCAAAACGGTTCCTGCAGGTGAATGGTGCGACGCCCGACCGAAATTTGCCGCTCTTGCATCGCCTCCAACAACGCCGATTGCGTTTTTGGAGTAGCGCGGTTGATTTCGTCGGCGAGCACCAGGCTGGAAACCAACGGACCCTCTTCGAATTGCAGTTCGTGTCCCCCGCCTTCGGTTTCGACCAACACATGGGTGCCTTGAATGTCCGCTGGCATCATGTCGGGAGTGAATTGAATGCGCGAAAAAGGCAAGTCCAATGCTTGGCCCAAGGAGCGGACCAACATGGTTTTCCCCAAGCCTGGAACGCCTTCTAGCAACACATGGCCGCCAGCAACCATTGCCGACAAAACGCCTTCGACGACGTCGGCTTGGCCGACCATAGCGCGGCAAACTTGTTGTTGAATGCGATCATAGGCATCGCGGAACTGTTCGGCGGCGGCCCGAGCTTCTTCGGCCGTGGCACTTTGGTCAACGGGGATGGTCATGACTCTTGTTCGCTTTGGGCGCGGCGTAGGAGGAAATAGTTGCGCACCACTTGTTGCAGCCAGGGTTGCATCGGCGAGCGATGCAGGGCCGACGTTGCCTGACTGCGTGGCTGACGTGGACTTGCTAAGAATTCCTGTCCGGCCTCAACCTGCGGTTGAACCGCCTCTTGAGTGATTTTTGTTCGACCAGGGTTGGGCTGACCTTTGATGCGGTCAGGGATGGGTACGCCTAATACCAAGGATGCGGTACCGCGTGACTTCTTTTGCTGGCTCGGCCCGCCGCGACCGTTGGCGTCGGGATTCGGGCGGTTGCCAAAACCAATTTGCAGATCGCGGCTGACTGGCGGGCGTCGATCGCGAAGTGAAGGTTGCATGCCGCCGCGAGCTTCTTGTTCTTCTTCGTCGTCCTCGACGTCGCTTTCGGCATCGAGGTCGTCGTCATCAGGAGTGTTGACGTGATCGCGACTACTCCAGTCGCTTGCCGCGGGGTTGCGATTGGAACCACGGGAAGAACCTCGACCCGAGGTCGCTCCAGATTGTTCCTCCTCTTGCGCTTTCAATTCGTCGTTGCGCTTGTGCGGTTTTTGCTTCTTTGGTTTTTTGGGCTTGGCTTTGGTTTTGGTGTCGCTTTGTTCCGAGATTTGCCCTTGTTTGGTTGGCGTCCCCTGAGCATTGCCACTGCCGGTCGAGGCGGTTGCCGCCGCAGATCGCCCGCTTTGAGTGCTGCCGGGGGTTTGCTTAGCGTCTTCTTGCTCGGGGGTGCCAGCCGAGTGGCTAATCGTGCTCGCCTCAGTCATTTTGCCCGCTGATTGGCTGCTCCGCGGCTTCCATTCTGGCTGTGGAGCTTCGCCAGCACTGCTTGGCGCGGCTTGCACCGGTTGTTCGCCAACTCGTGGACCAGGCGCGGTCAGCCCCGCACCCAAGCTGCCGACGGTTTCCGTCGCCACCCATTTCGCCGACCAGGCGCCGATGGAATAAAACAAAAAGCAAGCCGCCAGTAACGCCATCGTTCCCCGCACACCTTGCCGACCTGGATGAGGTTGTAAATGCTGGCCAACCGTTTTGGCGAAAAATTGAGTGGCATCCTCCACTGCGGCAAGTTGGAATCCAGTCAGCTCAGTATTGGGCTTTTGCGCTTGATCAAGGAATTGATCGGCACTGTTCAAGCGGTCGGCCAAGTGGTATTGGTTGTCCCAATTGGCCAAGGTCTTCCGCCGGCTGAAGCGCTGGCGTAGTGATGTGAACATGTGCTGGCCCAAAATTGCGAGCAACAGTCCACCAGCAAAAAACAGCCAGGTAGCCAGGGCTGGACGCAGCATTTCGGTTTTGGAGATCCGGCCTAATCCTGCGAGCAAGCAATAAACCAGCGACGATAACAAACAGATCCAAAGAAAGCGTTGCAAAGAAGAGCGCAATCCGGCTTGAAAAAAGTGGCGCCGCAGACTGAGGCGACCGCGATTCACTAATTGGTCAAGCTGTAGTCGGACATCTTGTGGTCCTGTTGGCGGAGTGGATTCGCTCATGGAGCTTCCTCCTCAAGGCCATGGTGCAATTGAACAGACTGCTCAATTCTGCCGTTCTGTCGATTGATGACATAGGCAACCACGCTTAGTTGCTCAGGGTCCAAAGCCGTCGACATCACCATCGTTTGGCCGCGGCCGCTATCGATCGCATCTTGTAGCCAAAGTTCGTTTTCTTTTTGCACCAAAGCTAAGTCTTGTTGGAATGAGTAAGTCATTTGACCATCTTCAAATTCCAGCTCGACCCCAAAAGCCTCCGGTGTGAGTGGAGCGCGCACCATCATGCGATGAATCACGACTTTGGACTGACCAGGGAATAGCACGCCGCGTTCGGCCAAGACTATGCACAAACGATGATCTGGATAACTCTCCTCGAGATTCAAATCCTCCATCGTTTGACCTTCCGCCAAATGTTGTTCCACGACCACTTCGCCATGGATTGAACCGTTTTCCATCCGCAGGTTCTGAATTTTTAAATCCCAAGGTGGAGTCGATTGAAGTGCTTGGTAGACACGGTTTTTTGCCGCCGAGTAAAGCTTTTCTCGATCCCGGGTGCGGCCACCACCAGCCGAAGCTAGGTGACCATCGATCAAAAACACGTATGGATTGCTGACTTGCCGTTGGCGGGCGATTTCCAAGCCATAGGCGTGGACCAATGGATCCAGCCCAGGTTGATCAAGGTGGTAGGTCAAAAAGGTTGCCGGACCTTCCTTAAAGTGGCTCAATAATCCTTCTTGGGCCAAGGCTCCGGCTTCGGCTCCTTCAAGGTTGCCGTTGCTAAAGAACTCCACCAAAGCCACTTTTCCGGGTACGTGATTCTCTTCGGCCTCATAACTGGACGAAGCACCGAAGTTCAAAATTTTGCCTTCAATCAGGCGCTCCACCAGCTCCACCGAAAACGGTTTGTCGGGAGACATTTGGGCTTGTACCCGGATCATGCCTTCCACCGCTTGTGGTCCACTTTCGGGCACAATCGCCGCTTGGACAAATCGCGAAAAAGCTCGTCGCCAGCGCCCTTGTTGCTCGTAATAACGGCCCAGGTTCAAGTTAATCATGCCGTCATCGGGAATGCCGAATGCGGCCGACAACAGGTGACGCCATGCTTGCTCGCCACGGCCGTCGGCAAGGTGGATTTCCCCTAGCTTGCTGTGGATCTTGTGAACCGCATCGGGGTAGCGATCTTTACGGCCGGACTCCAAGCCAATCTCCCCCGCCCACACTTGATAGTTTCTCCACCCATCTTCACCCAGGATCTTCATCAGGTCCAAAGCCCCGGTGGCGCGCAGATCTTCTTGCTCGAACTGATCGTTCAGCATCAACGCGGTGCGGATTTCTTGATCGCTGCCTGCGTCATCAATCCTCCAAAACAGCAGCAGTCGCGAGCCCTCTTTGCCTAAGCGAGCTTTGGGCCAATCTTGAAGGAAGGCTTGCAAGAGATCCGCATCCTCTTCGGCGCGGGCGTAAAAAAACTGCAGATCGTCGTGCGGGAAATCAGCTGGATAGGTCGGCGTAAGCCGCGCCCACCGGTTGATGCGATCGATCTCGACTCGGAAGTGGCGAAAGAAATTAATGCCGAGGACGCCGAAGGCGCGATCCGGGTGAGTTAGAACAACTTCTTCTGGGCGCAAGGCCAAATACTGATCCAAAGGAATCCCACCAAGGCTGACTTCGCCGATGTCTCCCGCTGGGGCATTCATCGCATAAGCCAAGTCCTGGTCGACTACGGTGTCGTAGCGGGAACCACCGCATGCAATCGCAAAGAGGCCTCCGTCTTCCGTCCGAACGGGCATCCAAAGCAGTTCATTTTCTTCGGTCAAGGTCACCAGCGTGGTGCCTGCTTGAGGTGCTGGCGGCTCTTTGACCAAATCTCGTTTGGGCTCCAGCGCGATGTAACCGCGGGCCAAATCATAGGTCAAGTGGTAGTCCTTCAGAATTTGAGCGCCGATGGTGCCAACCACCGCGTCCTCGCCCATATCGGCCGAATAGTACTTGGTGAAGTCGTCGAGCAGATCCTCGTCGCCGTGCTCGCGCTTGGGCACCTTGATTTGGAAATCAGGGAAGTGCAAAGTCAGCGGAATCGGCTGGCCATCCGGCGTTTCGGTGCCAAGGGAAGCCGCCGCCTTATTGTGCAATTGCAATCCGCAGAGCGTGTCCAACTCAAAAAAGAGATTGACGGGCACGCGCATCTTCGGGCTCGAAATGTCGCAAGAAATCAACAATCGATCGCCGACGATGCGCACTGGAATGCGACCGCCTTCTTGGCTAATGGCGTCTGGCGCGGTAGCCGCAACCAGCAGCAAGCTGGCTATCAACAGGCGAAACAGGGACAAGAGTTAGAACTCAGCCGAATCCCACTCTAAGCGGGGTTGCCCTTGAATCGTGCCAAAGGCCCAGTTGTCTTCTTCCATCGTGATCAGAATTTCCTTCGCTGCCGGCACGCTCACGGCGACCGGTACAAAACCCTTGCCTCAGCAGGAACCAGGGAACATAGCCCTGGCGATCTCCTGTTTGGTATCTGCTTCTTTGATGATAAAGACCGGCGATTTGCCGACTGGGAACCACTTGCTGTACTCCTCTCCCTGGGGCCCGAAGTATTGAATGTCATTGGGCGAAAATGCGACTTGGTCGCCGTTGCGCTGGAAGCCGAAGCGGGCGTTGACTTGACCGCCCCAACGAATGATCTCTTCGCTTCCAGCCTTAAGGTCGAGGAAGTGACTCTTGCCAGCTTCGACGGTGACTGCTTGCTGACCCAAGCCGAGTTTGCCGGATTGGAATCGGTAGCGGCCGACGGGAAGTTCAATCGAGCCGGTCTGGCCAGCAAGATCAAAACACTCCCTTCCATCTTGGCTGCGCACCACGGCCGACAAAACCTTGCCGTTTCCTTGATAAGCGTCGGCGAGGCGAAGCTTGGCGGTTGGACCTTCAAACGGACTTAAAGTCAGTTGGCTACCATCGGCTACGATTTCCATCCTCAGCAATTGACCGTTGATGATCACGTTGTGCCCAAGCCAGGTGGCGACGCGACCGCGACCGAGCAAGATGGCGTCTTCACCAACTTCACCGAAGCGACCATCGTTGTCTTGGTCAATGATGGAAATGCGGGTGCCATTCCAATCCGCGTTCATGGTCGAACTAGTCGCGTAAGCCCAGCCATTTTCGGAACGCTTGAGGCGGATGGCGTAGCGGAAGCCGTCGGCATTGCGCAACAGCACCGAACCTTCGTCGCCTTCCAACACGGTGTCCATTTTTCCGTCAGCGTCCAAGTCCAACTGCAAATTGGTGCCTTGGAGCGAGGCGCTGAACTCCATTCCCGAGCCGGCCAATCGAATACCACTACCGACCGGCAGGAAGCGCTCTGCAGGGAGCTCAATTTTCCAGTCCCGGTGACGCTTGGGTTTCAGGACCAAGGTTTCCGACTCGGTAGCGGCCGCCAGGTGAGGCGTACTGCTTAGGGCTAGTAGGGCTAAAAGCATGGCTCAGGCCAAAGGGTCCACCACGGCAAAAAAAGCGGTGGTTTGGGGGGCAGCGGCAACAACCGCGACTCCCCCAAACATAGCAAGAAAGCCCTAGGCCTGTAACTTCTTATCTGAGCAGCTTCTGGACCTCTTTTTCGAGCTGATTGCCGTCGGTTTCAACGAGTTCGTAGCGGACATTCGCCAGCGGCTTGTCGACTTTGAGGATCCTGGAGAGGTCGATTGGCGTGCCCTCAACGACGACGTCAGCCGGTGTTGCTTGAATAGTGGCTTCCAATTCGCGTACCTGCAATTCGCCGTAACCCATTGCGGGCAGGATGGCTGCGGCGTTGGGGTAGGCTTCGAAAGTGGCTTTGATCGAACCTACGGCATAGGGTTTGGCGTCGACGATTTCAGCTGCACCCGCGTTTCGGGCGGCAAACCAACCTGCACCGTATTCCATACCACCGTGGGTCAAGGTCGGGCCGTCTTCGACGACCAGAGCGCGTTTGCCAGTGATCCATTCAGGATGATCCACTGTGATTTCGGAGGCGCAGCGCACCACCTTAGCCTCGGGGTTGTAAGTCTTGCAGTTCGCAAGCACCTCAGCGATGCCCTCCTCCGAGGCAGTGTCCATCTTGTTGACCAGCAGCACGTCGGCGGTGAGCAAATTAACCATGCCTGGGAAGTAGCTCAGCTCGTGGCCTGGACGGTGCGGATCGACCAGCACGATCGAAAGGTCTGGCTTGTAGAAGGAGGTGTCGTTATTGCCACCATCCCACAAAATGACGTCGGCCTCTTGCTCGGCTTGGCGAATGATCTGCTCGTAATCAATGCCCGCGTAAACGACAAATCCATTGTCGATGTGCGGTTCATATTCTTCGCGTTCTTCAATCGTGCACTGGTGCCGATCGAGGTCGTCATAGTTTTCAAAACGCTGGCAGGCTTGGGCGGACAAATTGCCATAAGGCATCGGGTGACGAATGGCGACCACTCGCTGACCCAATTTTTTGAGAATGCGGCTGACGTAACGAGTGGTTTGCGACTTGCCGACGCCGGTGCGGACTGCGCAAATGGAAATCACCGGTTTGCTCGACTTCAGCATAGTGCGATCCGCGGAGAAAACGCCAAAGTGGGCGCCAGCGGCTGTGACTGTGCTGGCCTTTTCCATCACGTACTGATGGGGCACGTCGGAATAGGAGAAGTAAACCTCGTCTACCTTGAGGTCTTTGATTAGATTGCGGAGGTCTGACTCTGGGTATATCGGGATGCCGTTGGGATACAGCTCTCCGGAAAGATCGGGCGTATAAGTCCGCCTGGGGATATTTGGATTTTGTGTGGCCGTAAAGGCCACCACTTCCATGTCAGGCGCGTTGCGGAATAAAGTGTTGAAGTTATGGAAGTCGCGCCCAGCGGCTCCCATGATCAGAATTCTTCTACGTCCCATGGGATGTCATTAACCCATGGTGGGAAAAGGACAATCCGAATTCAGCAACGCCTCAGAGTCTGAATCGCAGCTTGGAACCTAAAACGGTTTGAAGTAAACCATGTAGACCGCAATCAAGACAGCCAAACGACTGGCCCAGACCAAAGCTCCAATTTGATTGGGGCGGCGGTAGGCAAGACCAACCAGAGCTGCCAGAACAATCCAGCAAACGATCTTGGCAATTAGCCATCCATCGGTCAGGGACCAACCCCCTCGTGCTTGAGCGCCGAAGCCGCCAACAAGCATGATGAAGGCAAACAGACCGGCTACCAGTACGTTCCGCTTACGCGTTGCTGGATCTGGTTTGGCCAACACCTTGAAGGTGACGGCAGCCAAGAGGAAGGCGCTGGCAACGTGCAGGAACAGGTAGAACTGGTACATGGTCTTAGGTTATAGGCTGAAGTGCGGCGCCTTCCACGCCAAATTTGACCGCAAATCCTATCGAAAGGCCAACGAGGATCAAGCCAAACCAAATGGTCCACCAGGCAAGGGTGCTACGCATGCGGAATTCGTCGGCGCGCATGAAGGCCCTTAAGTAGGCGACCATGGGAATGAGGGAGGCTGCAGCGAGGCCCGCACCTTCGTTCCGGAGGATGGCGAGCAGTGCGTTGCCCCAGCACAGAACGAACATCACGGTGCTGATTCCAGTGAGGGTCCAGCAAGCGTTGATGATCTGGTCGGGGCCGACGTCGTCTCGTACTGAAAGCAGCAAACTGCCGAAAAGCACCACCCAGCAAACACCAAGGAAGTGCCAGTACAGGGCTGTATTGTGCAGCGTTTCGGGCGAGGCTGTTGGCAGCTTTTTGAACGCAAGGCCGTGCCAAACCAAACCGCCCAGGACGTGAATGGCGTGGAGGCCAGTCAGCATGTAGAAGCTGAACGAATAAAGCGACTTGGTTTTGGGGGTCAACTCAAGTGCGACCATCTCGCGCCAGTTCAAAATCTGACTGACGACAAAGACGATGGCCAAAGCGAATGAGATCTGGAACCAGCGCAGGTAGGTTTCGGCGTTGCGTTGGCGCAAGCGGCTGGCTTTTTCCGAGGCGAAAGACAGCAAGACCAAAACCGCGGTGCTGCCCCACATGCCAAAAGGCGGAGCTGGCAAATCCTGCGACCAAAATTCGGCTTGGCCGCGGACGATCCAAAAAGCACAAAGCGTGCTGATAAATAAAATGGACAGAGAAGCCAGGAAGGCTTTCAGTCCTAAAGCGCCGGTGCCGGCGGGGAGAGCGTTGCCGCTCCCCCCGCCATCGGGGTTTAATCGCTTGCCGGCTGCGAGATGTTTTGGTCCGTCCACCCTTGAATGTCAGGTTGGTATTCCTTGGAATCCAGCACAGTATAGGCAAGGAACATGCCCACAAAGAGGATGGCAACCAAGAAAATGTAGCCGTTGAACGGACGGTCCCACTTCAGGTGCATGAAGATCATCGCCACCAGAGTGGCTTTGACCGTCGCAATGACCATCGCCAGGGCGAGGTCGAAGCCATGCAAGCTCATGCTACCGGTTAGTACCGTGAGTCCAGTCAACGCCAGCAGGGCGACGAAAGTGCCCACCAGTAATTTCATCGACAGGACGTGTGGTCCAGAATGATCGTGATCGTGGCTGCTCATGGTTAGCTAATCAGGTAGAGGAGCGGGAAGAGGAAGATCCAGATGAGGTCAACCAAGTGCCAGTAAAGCGCACCCAGGTCGACCGCGTCGTATTTCTCCGGTGTGAAGTCGCCACGCATATTTCGTCTCATCAGCCAAAGGATGACGATGATGCCGATGACGACGTGGATGCCGTGTAGACCGGTCAGGCAGAAGTAGATGCCGAAGAACAGGCCGACTTGGCGACGGAATTCCGGATCTCGTGTTTGAATCTCATCCCAATGGGGATTGTGGGCAGCTGTCGCCGGATCAACGGCACTGATGTCTTCTTTAAACACCGAGTTTTCAGCCCCACCCCAAAGCAGGCCTTCCTCAAACTTATGCCCGTATTCGACGGCCTTAATTCCCATAAAGCCGAAAGCACAAAGCACGGTAATGCCGAGCAGCTGAGTGACCAGTTTGCTCTGCCCTAATTGTGCAGCGCGGACTGCCCAAGCCGCAGTGAATGAACTGAGGAGCAGCACAACCGTGTTGATGGCGCCCCATTTCGTGTCCAGGAATTGCGATGCGTACTGGAAGACGTCGGCGTGATTACTGCGGAAAACCGCGTAGCAGACGAACAGTCCGCTAAAGAACAGAATCTCGGTGAGCAGGAACACCCACATTCCGAATTTGTTCGAATCGAACTGCTGCTCGATATCGTCGAAATGGTGGGCGACCAGGCTGTCGTGGTGGTCAGAACTCATCTTAGGCCTCCTCGACTTCTACTTGGTAAACGAGCGGATCATGCTCACTGGGGTTGACAGGCACGTAGCCTTCTTCATCCGAAAAGAAGCGGTTCTGCGACATGTCGTAAGGATCGCCGACGCGAGGTGCGTCTTCGAAGTTATGCGGAGATGGAGGCGAGGCGCACTGCCACTCCAGAGTCGCGCCACCCCAAGGGTTAGGCGGAGCCTTTTTGCCGGTCTTGAAGGAACGCAGCAAGTTGACCATCACCATGAAGATGCTGATGCCAACAATGACCGAACCAATGGTCGAGACCTGGTTCAGGAATTCGAACTGCGGCGCGTAGTCGAAGTAACGACGAGGCATGCCCCGAGTACCGAGCAAGAACTGTGGCAAGAAGGTGATGTTGAAGCCAACGAAAGTCATGATCGTCCACAACTTCGCCTGGCCTTCGTTGTACATCCTGCCGTACATTTTTGGCCACCAGTGGTGTACCGCTCCGAAGTAAGAGAACAGCGCCGAGCCCACCATCACAAAGTGGAAGTGAGAAACGACGAAGTAAGTGTCGTGCAAGTGCATGTCGGTCGACAGGTTGGCCAGCCACAAGCCGGTCAAGCCACCGATACCGAACAACCAAATCACCGCCAGCGCCGAAATCATGCCGGTGGTGAACTGAATCGACCCTTTGTACATGGTCGCAATCCAGTTAAACACCTTGATCGCAGAGGGGATGGCAACGGTGAAGGTCAGCGCCGAGAAGATCACCGAAACCAGCGTCGATTGACCGCTGACGTACATGTGGTGACCCCAAACGATGAACGACACGATGGCGATCGAAATCGAACTGTAAGCGATGAAGCGGTAGCCGAAGATTTGTTTGCGGCTGTAAATCGGGAACATTTCCGACAGCACACCCATTGCCGGCAGAATCATCACGTACACCGCCGGGTGACTGTAGAACCAGAACAGGTGCTCGAACAGAACTGGGTCACCGCCCAACGCCGGGTCCAAAATGCCGACGCCAAGCACGCGTTCGACGACCAGCAGCAGCAAGGCAATACCGAGCACCGGCGTCGCCAAAATCTGGATGACGGAAGTCGCGTAAAGCGCCCAGCACAGTAGCGGCATGCGAAACCAGGTCATTCCCGGCGGCCGCATTTTGTGGATGGTGGCGATGAAGTTCAGACCAGTGAAGATCGAACTGAAGCCAAGAATAAATCCGCCCAACACTGCAATTACCACCGAAGTGTCGGTGGTCGTGCTGTATGGGGTGTAGAAGGTCCAACCTGTATCCAAGCCACCGGTGAGAATGGCTGCCACCAGGAAGACGGCGCCAGTCAGGTACAGGTGGTAAGAGAAACGGTTAATCTTGGGGAAGGCCACATCCTTCGCTCCCAACATGATCGGCAAAACAAAGTTGCCGAGCGCCGCCGGAATGCTGGGGATGATGACCAAGAAGATCATCACCGCACCGTGCAGCGTAAACATGTGGTTGTAGAAGTCAGCGCTCATGATTTGCTGCCCAGGGGCAAACAACTCGAAGCGCAGGGCCAGTGCAAAAGCGCCGCCCAGCAACATGGCCACAAAAGTGGACCACATGTACATCAGGCCAAGACGCTTATGGTCCAGCGTCATCAACCAGGAGCGCAGACCTTTTTCGTGATTCAGGTAGTTCACGGAGGGATCAGTGGTAGTCATGCTTCTCTCCTACTTGATGGACTTGAGGTAAGCGATGATGGCCGAGATCTCTTCTTCTTTGAGATCATTTGAGACCGGCATAATCGGCTGGAATCCGTCGGCAACTTTGGCCATTGGCTCGAGCAAAGATTCGCGAACGTAGTTCTCATCGAAAGGAACAGTGGTGCCATCTGTCAGCGCCCGCTCGGTTCCGAAAGAGCCTTTGAGGGTGGGGCCGATTTTGGCGGTTCCATCAGTGGTGTGGCAGGCAATGCAGCCCTTCATGGTCAGGACCTTTTCGCCCATTTCCGCTGGCGACATGCCTTCGTATGGGTTGCTCATGGAGGCCAACCAAGCGTC
>CAZMDZ010000036.1:3410-17489 GCA_964565175.1 uncultured Planctomycetales bacterium | reverse complement strand
CAGTACCGACGCGCCGAGGGCATCAGCCTGCGCTCGGGCAAGATCGCCTCCGAGTGGACCGAGCTCGCGAAGGTCACCGCGAGCGCCGGCAAAGTGTTCGCAGCGGTTGGGTCCACGTCGGACGCTGCAGAGGGCGCGCAAGCGCTGAACATGCTCGGGCGCCCCGAGTCCATGACCACCAAGGCGCGACGCCGCGCCGAGTATCTCGAGACCCCCGAGAGCGAGCGCTCGGTGAGCATCAACTGCTTGTATGGCGGATGGGGAAAGTCGGTTGGCGAAGCTTTGTACGACGACTTGGAATTGGTTTCGCTCGGTCCGGCCAGCGATTTGAAATCAATGATCGCGGTAGCCGAAAAGTTTGCCGGTGACGAAACCGGGCCGCAGGTGGAGGATGACATTCAATCCCTGCTCAAAGACGGCGACGTCGCCAAGGGGCGCGATCTGTTCTTCAACAACCAAGTCATCGCTTGCAACCGCTGCCACGCTTTTGGCGGTCAAAATGGCGGCGTCGGTCCAGACCTGACCGATGTAGGCTCGCGGTTAACCCGCGAGCAGATCCTGCAATCGATCCTCGACCCCAACGCCGAGATTTCTGAATCGTGGCCTGCTCCACAATCGGCGATGCCAGCGCTGCGGCCGTTCATGACCGATGAAGAATTGCGCGATTTGATTTCGTTCTTGGCACAGGCTAAAGAGTAGAACCTTCCCGATTCAATCACTTTGATTACGCTGATCTCCAGAACAATGGCGTCCAACGGATCCCCAGGCGTGCGATCCGATGAATCCACCCACTCCCCCGGCACATTGAAATGCGCGCCCACCGGTTCAAAAGACCAATGCGGCGTGTACTCGGCGCCTTCGGCGATCCACTGTTCCAACAGCTCAATCTCGTGCGGCTTCAATTCCAAACCGGACTTCGGCGGCGGCATGCGCTCTTTGCGATCTTTACTGTGGATCAGTGCAATCAACTCGGAAGCGTCGACGTCGCCGGGAACGATGGCGGCGTAACCACCAAGGTCCTTTTGTGACTCTTCGGCGGAATCCAAGCGCAAATCCGAATCGCGGCCGCCCTCGTCAGGGCCGTGGCACGAGAAACAGCGGTCGGACAGAATGGGCCGAATGTCGCGCTGAAAGTCGGCGGACTGCGGCGAGAGAAGGAGGAGGAGTCCTGAAAACCAGGCAAGCATGCTGCATCCTAGCCGGATTTGAGATCCTGGGTAAAGTGGAAGCATGGCCCTGATCCCCTCCATCCTGCTGTTGATTGCCCAAGGTCCGGCAGTTTCGTTTGACGAGCACCCAGTCGACGGCCAGCTTTACCCGCGCAACGCCAACAACATTGCGCAAGTTCGCGTGGCCGGGAAGGTGCTTGAAACGGGGTGGGCGCTGGTGACGGTGGTCGCCAAGCGCGACGGCGTTTCCTTCGCCATGCGCCAACAGGCGTTGAATTACAGCACCACTGGCGCGCCGTTTGACTTGAAAATCAACATCCACGCCGAGCTGGCCAGCTACGATTTTGCCATTTTCCTGCGCAGCAATACCGGCCGACGAATGGTGGCCACCGCTCAAGACGTAGTGGCGGGCGATGCCTTTTTAATCCAGGGGCAGTCGAATGCGGTGGCTTCCGATCATCATGATCAGAATTTGGCCAATCAAAATCAAAGTGAATGGATTCGTTCGTTTGGCACCACCAGTTTGAATGGCAACAAAGCTGCTGCCGACGTGAATTGGTACACGGCGGATGGTGAATATGACCAGGAAGAAGGTGCAATCGGCGCGTGGGGATTGCGCATGGCGAGCAATATTGTGGCGAGCGAAGGAATTCCGGTCGCCATTCTGAACGGAGCCGTGGGCGCCACCCCGATTAGTTTTCACCGGCGCAACGATGCCGACCCGACCGATACGTCTACTAATTATGGTCGATTGCTAACTCGTGCCCTGAACGCTGGCATTGCCAACAACATTCGCGCCATTTTCTGGTACCAAGGCGAAGCCGACGGCGACAACGCCGATCCTTATGTGTGGCGGTTTCGCAGTCTATACCAGGACTGGCTAACCGATTTCCCGACGACTGAACGGGTTTACGTATTCCAGGTTCGCAACGGCTGCGGCAACCCATCGGTTGAATTGCGCAACGTGCAACGCCGCTTCAAAGAGTTCCTATCGCGGGTCGAAGTCATGTCCACGACCGGAACCGGCGGCCACGACGGCTGCCACTTTTACTACGGCGGTTACCGCCAACTCGGCGACCGCATTTCACGCCAAGTCGCACGTGATTTGTACGGCTCGACCGACACTCACGAAATCGACCCGCCGTACCTAGGCAAAGCCAGTTGGTACAACAGTGCTGGCACTACGATCAAACTCGAATTCGCCGACCCCGATGATTCCATTGTGGTCGAACCTGGCGCCGAACAGGACTTTGTACTCGAGGATGGAGTGGTGGTGATTTCGACCCAAGTCGTCGGCAACTTCATCTACTTGAACTTGAGTGGACCGACCAACTCCAACACGATTGCCTATCAAGGCCACCCGAATGATGGCGCCTGGATCAGAAACGGCCGCGGCGTCGGGGCGCTGGCCTTCACCGCCCTCATTCAATAAGAATCTGCTTGCAGCTGCTCCAACTGCTTGCCACTTACTCCCAGATTTGTGCCGATGCGCCTGGCGGTTTGAATCCAAGCGTGGTCGAGATTGACCAGCTTCTTTCGCCCAGCCACATCCTTTAAGGGGACGGCAACGGCTTTGCCATTTTGACTGGCAACCATGACGTTGAATTCCCCGGCTGCCAACAAATCTGCCGCAGCGACACCGAGTTGAGTCGCCAGCAATCGATCCGCCGCCGACGGAGCGCCACCTCGTTGCACATGACCCAAAGTCGTCACCCGCGCCTCCGTTCGAGTCATTGATTGAATTTCGCGGGCAAGTCTGCTGGCCAGTGATTCCTTCACCAAGTGGTAGCCATCAACCAAATCGGGTTCGGGTTGATCCTGCCCTTCCTTGCCTTTGGACTTCTTGCCTTTCTTCGCCGCCTCCTGTTGGGACATGGCGCCCTCGGCGACGGCAATAATGGAAAACTTGCGTCCAAATTGGACTTGGCGCTTCACCATAAACGCGCCCACCGCCTGTAGGTCATAAGGGAGCTCGGGCAAGATGATGGCGTCGGCTCCACCGGCAAGCCCGGCGCCCAAAGCCAACCACCCAGCATTGTGGCCCATCGTTTCGACAACAATGATTCGGTTATGACTGGTTGCCGTCGTGTGCAAACGATCAATGGCACTTGCGGCAATGTTTAAAGCGGTGTCGAAACCGAAAGAAACGTCGGTCGCCCAAACATCGTTGTCAATCGTCTTCGGCAAAGTCATCACCTTGACGCCCGCCTTTTGCAGGTGGTAAGCCTTTTTCTGAGTACCCCCACCGCCCAAGCAAACGACGCAGTCCAAGTCATGGCGGCGGACGGTTTCGACTGCCGATGGCGTCATATCTTGAACCTCACCGTCCACCGTCATCTTGCGCAACTTGTCGCGACCGGTGCCAAGAATAGTGCCGCCCAAAGTCAAAACTCCGCTCATGTCGCGATAACTGATCGGTTTCACTCGATCCTCGGCTAATCCCCGGAAGCCATCGAGTATCCCAAAGACTTGAATGCCGTGAGAGTGAATCGCCGCTTTGGTGATACCACGAATGGCCGCATTCAAACCGGGGCAGTCCCCGCCAGCGGTAAGAATGCCGATGCGTTTAACTTTGGCAGATGGATGGGCCATGGATCCAGGGTGCCCGAGCGTGTTCGGACTATGGCAAAGTTACCACGCGAGCCCGGGCGAATTTTGAAAGAAATCGAGTAAGGTTTAGGCAACAGCGGCAACCCATTTATAAGCCGTTTTGCCAAAGCCCACTTTCCACACCGACGAAGTCCTCGCTCATGCAGCGTGGGTGCAAGCCATGGTCCGCGAAATGGTCGCCGACCCAGCGCTAGCCGACGACCTCGCACAGGACACGCTTGAGGTTGGACTGCGCCATGATTTGGGTGCGGTTCAAAATATCAAGCGGTGGTTCCGCGGTGTAGCCAAAAACTTGCTGCGCCAGTCTTATCGAAGCAAGGCTCGCCGTGTGTCGCGGGAACAACGAGTGGCGTCGGAGGGTGAGCAAGCCAGTCCGCCCTTGAACGAACTCACCGAACGCGTTGAGATTCAGCAAAGAGTTGCCAGTGCGGTTTTGGATTTGCCATTGGAGCAGCGCCGCATTTTGATCCTGCGCTTTTACGAACAGCAGACCGTTGGTCAAATCGCCGCGTCCTTGGGGATTTCCAAGAGTGCTGCTGGGTTGCGTATCCATCGAGCTAAGTCGATGTTGCGCGGCCAACTGCAGGCTTCCTTGGGTGGCGATTGGCGATTACTGGCAGCCCCAATTTCATCGGGCTTGGGCAAGATCGGCTTGGCAACGCTTCCCACGACTCTTCTTGCTATGAATAAATTCGCCAAAACTGCCGCTGTGATTGCAATCGGGCTGCTTTGCAGTCTGCCATTCCTTTCGAATAAGGAACGAGATTCGATTGTGACTGACAGGGAGTCCGCTGTGGCTTTGGAACCAGAGTCCAAGCCGAATCAAGATTCTGGAGTTGATGTTTCTTCATTGGTTCCGGGTGTTGAATCCACCGACCATCTGCGCACCCAAGAGCGGAGTGGGTATTCCGTAAAACTTGTTGGTCCAGACGGAAAGCCGGTAATCGATGCTGAAGTTGAAATTTACTTGGCGCCGAGCGGGATCCAATTCGAGAATTTGAACTACTACTTTGATCTGTATCACCCGCCACAATACCCAGTCCTATCTGGACTAACAGATGAATTCGGCGTTGCATTTCTCCCCTATGCCAACCCTCCTGTAAAGGGATACATTTTTGCTAAAAGGGAGGGACACGTTATGCGCGGTTTCCCCATCGAGCAATTCGGCAACGTCGAAGGAAACGTGGTTCGCATAGGACCGTTGGAGCTGGAACCGAACGCTGGTCACTGCTGGCTTCAATTTCGCGAGGAGGATGGCGGCTACGTTTCCAATCTTGAAGTGGACCTCATATTGCTTGAGCTGGACTCTGGGTTTGAGCCGCGTTTGTCCCCACCTGGAACGATGACTCGTCAATCGGCCCGCACCGATGCGAACGGCTTGGTGAAATTTTCGTCCGCACCCAGGGGCAAGGCTCATTTGCAAATCGGAGCACGCCGCCATGTGCATTGGACCAGAGAGGTTGAGCTATTGGATGCCAAGCCCGATCAACCAACTCAGGTTGTGATTTCACGCGGGGAATCCATCCGCGTTCGAGTTCTCAACGAACAAGGATCGCCCGTGGCGAATGCTGGCATCCATTACACAACTTATGATTGGCATGAGCAGCCCCGAGAAATGCGACCCGGATCAGTCTTTTGGCGGGGCGACACAGACCAAAATGGTGAGCTACTTGTAGAGGGATTAGTCAAGGGCCAAGGGCATCGGATCGTTGCGGTGGATGGTGATTTCTGGGCGGAGTCTAATCGAATGGAAGTGGGTGATGAAATTACATTGCAGCTACCGCGGACTTCAGAGTGGAGCGGATCGTTTGAATTAGCCGACGGCACACCTGCTAGCGGCGCAAAATTGGCAATCGTTGATTTCCATCGCCGCAGAAACACACCAGACCGAATTGTGGATGTCGACCAGGACGGTAAATTCAGCGTTCGGCTCCCCCACGGCATGTACTTTTATGAGGTCATTCACTCGACCGGTTCCATTCACGTGGATCAACCCATTGTGCTCGAAGAAGATGTGCACTCGAACCCGGTCACCCTAGAGAATGGCCCGGAGTTCCATCTCCAAGTAATCAACCAAGTCACCAAAGTTCCCATTCCTGGAACGCGTGCATACTTCGCTCGGGTACCGGAGCACATTGCCAGTCAAGATCCAAACAACACCGAAACTTATTTTCATTCCTTCCGCTCCAAGGAGTTGGACATGTTGTTCAAGGATGGCAATTATTCAGGCCGCAAACTTGCCCCTGGCACTTACACGATCCAAGTCAATGCCATCGGATTTACCGGACGAGAGTATTCTCTCAACGTTCAGAAAGGGGAGCCGAATACGCACATTATTGAACTCACTCCGATCACCACTCTGGAATTGCTTGCAATCAACTCCTCTGGAACTCCTCAGCCAAGTTGGAGCTTAATGGCAGTTCCCGAGAATGCGGTGCCAAGTTGGCAATTGAACACTGGCCAAAGCCCCAAGCAATCCGAATACCAGTACACCAATGGCGCGGGAGTTGCCACCTTTGAGCGACTGCAACCTGGTTCCTGGCGGATCGAGTCGGGTTTGCGACAGCATTTCGGCTGGGAGTTCGGCAAGGTTGAATTGAAGCCAGGCAAAAACCGCCACACACTTGTCCTCCCGAATTCCATCAATGCAGAGTTTTCGGTCATTGCTGGAACTACTCCTGTGGAGGGCGCGAAAATCGATTTGCGCTGGCATTTCCCAAAGGAGAGCAAGCGGGTTCGAAACTATCCGCTCATGGGAAAATCGAACCAAGACGGCATCGCGGTGATCAAGAAGTTAGCGCCTGGCGATTACACCATGGATGTACATGCCCCAGGTTTGCTGCCCCGGCGAGAGAGGATCACCTTGGGGATGAACCATCAACGAGTGGATGTCCACTATCAAGGAAACCGCGTCGCTGGAATTGTCCATGATGCTCGTGCGCAAACAAAAGTCGTTCTCTTCCACATTTCCAAACCGGACTTATGGGGAGAGGATATTGCGAATACTCTGCAAGCTATGTTCGCGAAAAAGCCGGGCGGAGGGATATCGAGCTTTCGGCAACCGGGTGGATCCTATGTAAAAGCCGACCTCGACCAATCTGGCCAATTCGAATTCCCGCAGGTTCCCAACGGCGAGTATTTCATCTTTGCCACCATTCCAGAAGAGGTTCCGCCAAACCCTACACCAATTTCCGTCAAGGATGCCGACGTCACTCAGCTGGAATTAGCCGAACCTCAATCATGTCGTCTCAAGGTCGACATCACCGGCTTAAATGTCATCCAGAAAACTTACCCCAAAGCCCGCATCCTGCTGTGGGCGGAGTACGAGGGAATCCCTCGATACGTGGTACAGAACTTCCGCAAAAACCTCAGGCAGACTCTCAAAAACCTAGTCCCAGGGGATTGCACGCTCACCTTCGAATACCGCAATCCCCAAGCTGATCCGCGGATCAAAAAAACCGTGACTCGCGAGGTGCAGCTAAGCGTGGATCAAACCGTCGAAATCGCCATCGACGTCAACGATTTTTAAAAGCAAAGATCAGTCGCGTTTTTTGATCACGCCACCAACGTTCTTCTTTTTGGCTGGCATCTTCTCAAACTTTTCCAATTGATCCGACTTCAAAACCTGGCGGACTTCGTTGCGCCAGGTTTCTTCATTGGCCTTTTTGATATCCCCAAGCAATTGCTTGTCCGTGCCGTTCTTCCACATCGTGATCAATTCCTGTGAACGCTGATCCTTGGCTGCGAGCACGGTGCGAATTTGACTCTGCTGGGAAGCGTCTAGCTCCAACCAATTGGCCATTTCACTGACGCGTTGGTCGAGCCGCTCGGCTTTTTTCTGCGCCTCCTTTTCCACCCAATCTTGTGCTTGCTTTTGGCGAATCGAATCCATCGCCACCGCAACCTGATCTTCGAACTGCTGTGCTTCTTGCTCCGACGCCAACCCGCCGACGTTCGAGCCAGCCAATTCTTTCCGCAGCGCATCCAATTCTTCGCGAGTCGCCCACTGGTCTACCGGCTGACGACCACTTTCCAACTTTGCTTGCTCCAAGCTTTGTAAGCGCTCCGTCAACTGCTGATTTTGAATTGCCAGCTGATCGAGCTGTTGGAGCAATTCCTTCTCTTCGCCGCTGACAGACTTCTCCGCCTCGGCAGCCGCCTGAAAATCAACCGGATCTTGCTCGGTCGAGGGTGCCACCACGGCAACGGTAACAATGGAAGAAATCGCGCCGACTATGGCGGCAATTCCAACAGTTTGGAGGGTGGATTGGGGCATGGGGAGTCCAGTTCGTGGAGAATGAATTATCACCGAACTCAGAATCAACGCCGAATGTTCTTTTCATATTTTTGTATCCAATCGTCTACCGAAACCCTGCCCGCGAGCTCGCCAATCAGCTGATAAGGAATCGTCTCGATTTTCTTCATCCGCACGCAACTCTTGCCCATGTCCAATTTGCTCGCCACATGCTTCGGCCATTGCTTCTGAAACCAGGCCAGCAGCTTGGCGTCGGCGTAAATGCCCATGTGATACAAAGCGACAAAATTCTTCTGCGAGGCCAGGCTCATAAACGGCAACGGCTGCTCCGGATTGCAGTGATAGCCGTCTGGGTAGCGGGAGTGCGGTACAACCCACGACAAAATTTTCCCGTCGACGACCTCCTTAAACCCCTTCGGCAAGTTCTTGCGGATCACCGCCCGCAATTTTTTCACCGCTGGCCGACGATCTTCCGGCAGCGAGGCAATCCACTCAGCTGGCTTGGTCATCTTGGCATCCTAGCAACCGCTCCAACTGACCCGCGGCCCAATCAGTTCAACCGAGCAAGCAAACCGTTTTTCACCGCTGGCCACTCATCGCGCACAATGGAATACACCGCTGTGTCGCGAAAGGCGCCGTCGGACTCGATGCGGTGATTGCGCAAGACTCCGTCCAGCTTCGCCCCCAGTCGTTCGATGGCAGTCCGCGAACGATGATTCAGGCAATGGGTACGAAACTCCATGGCGATGGCGTCGGCTTGCTCGAAGGCGTGGCTGAGCAGTAGCAACTTGCATTCGGTATTGGCGGCGGTGCGCTGATAACTCTTCGCATACCAGGTGTAACCGATCTCGGCCCGCTTGTGAGCAGGCTCGATATTGCAGTAGCGCGTACTGCCGATGACCTTGCCACTGACAACATCAAGCACCGCCAGGGGAATACTAGAGCCAGCTTTTTGTTGCGCAAATGCGGTGGCCAAATACTGCTGCAAGGTCTCGGCCGACGGCACGCTGGTGAACCACAATTTCCACAACTCTCCATCCGTCGCGGCGGCTAATAGTTCCTCTTGATCCGATGGCTCCAACGGACGCAGTGCGACAACCTTGCCTTGCAAGGGAACGAGGTCCAGCCAACTCATACTTGAAGCTCGCCCGCCAGGTAGGTGATTGCTTTACCGCCGATGGAAACGCGCGCGCCCCCCCGGTTTCAGTTCGCACTGAAGCTCCCCACCGCGTCGACTTAGTTGCCGGGCAGTCAAGGTTTCTTTACCCAATCGCTCCGCCCAATACGGAATGAGAGAGCAATGGGCTGAGCCTGTAACCGGATCTTCAGGCACGCCAACGCGAGGAGCGAAGCAACGCGAAACAAAATCGACTTCATCTCCAGGTGCGGTTGCGACGACGATTGGTGCGTCGAATTGGCAAATGAGATTCATATCGGGAAGGAGTGACTCGATCGTTCTTTGGTCCGGGAAAACCGCAAGCAAATCACGCGCTGCCAAAACTTCGGTTGGTTGAGCACCGAGAGCAGCCATGAAATCTGGTATTGGTGCCACTGCCGCTGGCTTGCGCGCCGGGAAATTAAGAAACAAATTGTCTTCGCCGCGACGAACTGACAGCAATCCACTTTGAGTCGCAAATTCGATTTGCTCCGCATCAGGCTGTAGCTGTTGAAAAATGACATGCGCACTTGCCAAAGTCGCGTGACCGCATAGGTCCACTTCCACCTCGGGGGTGAACCAGCGCAGTTCATAGCCCTCTTCGCCTGCTACCAAATAGGCGGTTTCGGATAAATTGTTTTCTGCCGCGATCGACTGCAGCAGGGCGTCGACTTGAAAAAAGGGATTTTTCATGAGCAGACTGAATTAAAGATCAGTGTATTTAGTCGCTGATCCGCGGGCTTTGTGGACAGGGTACTTTTCCGCATTCTTGGCCATCTTCGCGATCACGGCATCGCCTAGGTCGATGGAAGAGGACTCGGCCAAGTAAAGCAAGAATACCAAGACATCGGCGAGTTCATCGGCCAAGCGGCCTTTAAATTTCGGCTCTTGCAACGCCGTTTCCACTTCCGCTTGGGTCTTCCACAGAAACAATTCGGCAAGCTCCCCGGCTTCGATACTCAAGCCCAAGGCGAGATCCTTGGGAAGGTGGAATTGTTCCCAGTCTCGTTCGTCGCGAAAAGCGATGACAGCTTCCTGGAGTTTGCTCAATGAGTCGCTCATGGGTGCGATTTAAACCAAGTAATCCCAGGTCATTACGACCGAAAAGAAAACGATTACTGAAACGTAGATTGCCGTTGCCGCCACCATCATCAATCGCGGCAGACGCCAGCTGACCGAGCGGCGCATGCGCCAATACTTCTTCAGCTCGAAGGCCAATTTGATCGCAATCGCCAAACTAATGGCAAGCAGCACCAAAACTGGACTGACCATTTTCAACTCGTGCGGTCGATTCGAATGGCTGAGATCCCAAATCACCATCGCGCCGAGCAGCAGGTAACCGATGACGGTCCAGTTGGCCAGCGTTCGCATCATGCCCTTATCCTAATATCGCGGCAGGGCAGAAATCATGCCCATGCTCACCGCACATCCGCCAGCCAAAACTGGAAACAGGCCCTTCGCAGCCGGGTCGCGGCTGATCACAATCACCAGCCCAATGAGCGCGATTACCCAAATAAACGCGTTGCTGAAGGCGAGAAACCGCAAGGTTTTCTTGGCGCGGAGCTGAGTGTCGTCGGGGCTAGGCATTGACAGACTCCTGGGTGAACAAAGACCAATGATGGATTCATTAGCCTATTAGAAATCCGCAAGCCCAACCTGACTATTTCTGTTTCTGCCGCTTCAGAATCCAGGCGTGCAAGCCTTCTTTGGTGATGGCAACTTCTTCATCGGCTAGCTCGCGGAAGGCTTCGGTAATGGCGACGCGCACCTTTTCGCTCAGCTTGGTCACACGTTGGGTGGATTGCTCAGTCACTGCGGAACGTACTCCTTTGCCTGACGTCACGGCCAGGGCGGATACGGTCAGTCATGGCATTCCCCCACTGGTGGTTGCAGATCCCGAAACTATGAGAGAATTAGGTCTCAATGGCATCGCGATTCTCGGTCGCCGATCTTCCACCCGTATGCTCAGTCCACCAACAGTGATTTTGCGACTGGTGGTCGTCAAAGTCGACGACAACGCTGCCACCATCGGACCGTCGGCTTGCTTGGGCATGTGATCGACCAGGTGCCAGGCGGCGGTGATGCGCTCGTCGTCCTTGCCGCCAAAGAGGTAGTCGGAGTAAATCCGGGCGTGGTCTGGGTACAGCTTGGTGATGGCGCGAGCGAAGCCGTCACGGGCGACCGGGTGCGCGTGATTGATAGAGGCGTAAAGAATGTTCGACCCATGCTGCAGGTCCATGACGTGCTGATAGCCGGAAATCCGAGCCGCACTATGGGCGACGTATGGATTTTTATGACTCAATGCTCGGCTGAGATCCACCATCCGCACTTGGCGATGGCCGATGCCGCCTTGGGCCTGGGCCACCTCTTCGATCAACCGTCCGCCGCTGAGTATGGCGCTTGGGCCGTCGGCTTTGAGCATGCGCTTCCAAAGGAACTCGACACGCTCGTCTCGGTCTAGCTTGCCAGACACAGGGTCCAGGCGTTGTCCCCATTTCCAAAGAGCGTCCGAGGCGGCGACCATTTCCTTGCGCCGTTGCAGCTTGAGCTTCCAATCCGAAGCTTGGTCCCAAAGGATTTCGAGGGTGCTCGCGAGCTCGACCAAATCTGCAATTCGGCCATCGCCGTTGGCTGCACCGATGACGGGCAATAACGAAATCGTTGGATCTGCCGCCAACTCATGCCGCCAAAGATCGCGCTTGGGCAGCTTCAGGACCACCGCAACCGGATCCAGAGGAGTGAAGTAGCTGCCGAAATCCGTTTCCACCCGAGTCGCCCTAACCGCAGGCGCTGCGGTAACTTGCAAGCGAAACCCATCTTTGGTCATGGCCAAAAGTGAACGTTCCGCATCGCTGGGGACCTGCTGCACTGAGGGCGGCGGGGCGAGCGGTAGTGCGCGCGGTAGTGCGAGCGGAGCCGATGCCGTGGCGGCGCATAAAAGAGTGGCGAGGGAAAGAACCATGCTGTTCCAGCCTAGCCCAATTTTCGCCCACGGTCACCCGGTGTTTTCGGCCTACCCAGCCCTTAACCGGCGTTTTTATACGCAGCTGTGGCGCCCAAAGCCATGGCTGAACCAAATGCGAGCACCAAGCCGGTTGCTCCTATTTGCAGGGCAACAGCGTTGATCTCGCCGTCGGACGTCAACCAGATCATTCCTAAAAAGCCCAGCACAAACGCAATGGAACTCAACACGCAAAGCGGGTACGTGACCGCTCGCACTAGATGGTGAAAACCTTTTCCTTTCATCGGGGGTCTCGAATACGGGTTGGTTTCATGTAGCCTCCCTCCCCATGAAGGGGACGGCATTTTTTCACTTTCCGGGATAAATCCGGCCTTCGGTGGCTTTCCCTATCTTGATGACAGTGCCCTCTCAACCACCCCCACCGGATCTGGAAGCCCTCTTGGCTCACCGGGATTGGGTCAAAAAGCTGGCCAGCCATTTGGCCAGCCCTGACCTAGCCGACGACACCGCGCAGGATGCATGGGTGATTGCGTTGGAACGTTCGCCGGCTCATCTGTCGAATTTGCGAGGTTGGTGGCGTTCGGTGGTTCGCAGTGTGAATGTGGGACGTCATCGCAGCGAGTCGCGACGGCGTGTGCGGGAGCAGAAGTATCAGGCAGTGCGTTCGTCGGAGGATGAAAACAGTCCTTCTCAGATCACAGAGCGGATGGATACTTTCCGGTTTCTGGCGGAGGCAGTGGCTGAGCTGGAGGAGCCCTTTGGCTCGACAGTTTTCCTTCACTATTTTGAGGGGTTATCGCCAAATGAGATTTCAAAACAGCAAGGCACTCCTATTGCGACGGTTCACAGTCGATTGCGCCGCGGCGTGTTGAAGCTGCGCGATAAGTTTCGCGTGGCGCATCCGGGCGACTGGAAGTCGCGTTGCATTGCGATCTCTACACCGTTTTCTATTTCTGCTCCTACTGCTTTTATTCCAATGATGATGAGTAAGCCAATTTTTGCAACCGCAGCAGCAGCGCTGATCCTCGCCGCAGCAATTCCATTTTTTGATTCCGATGGAACGCCGATTCCCTCGCCGGAGAGTGACGTCCATCAAGCCAGCTTGAGTGAAGTGGAATCTGCGATTGATCCCCTGCCCTTGGTTGAGGAGCAAAGGCAGCCGGTGTTGTTGGAAGACCAGGAGCCGGCAAAAATCCGGCCAGAGCTGCAACTCCCTGACGGCGTGGAACGCGATGCTTCGGTGTTGATTCGTTTTTTGGATGCCAATCAGAAGCCGTGGCCGGAGGTGGATATGACTATCATTGGCAGGCCTAGGTATGCCTTCCCTGGATTCTATTTTCAAACTGATCAGAAGGGCGAAGTCATGATCCCTTGTATATCCGGGGATTCTGAAATCATTTTGAGTTCCAACCTCGACAGAGGAGGAAATGGGCACGCACTCAATCGAAATTTGGATTTGCAGCCGGGCCAGCAAATTGAACTTGAATTGAATCACCCCGGCTGGAAAAACTTCGAAGGCAAGCTCACCGACTCTCAAGGCAGGCCCATCGCTGAAACAACTATTTTGGCTTCCACATCAAACCGGGCGTCGAATATTTGGGATGTCAAGCACCTAAGCACGAACACCAAAGGTCAATTTCAATTCCAGGGTACTCCCGGGGAATTTTCCTTCGAAGCACGAGCGCCTGAATTGCCATGGATCCGTCTCTCCGGCAAAAGCAACGATCATTCCCCCCTCACAAACCTAGACTTGAATATTCCCAAGTCCAGAGTGGTTGATCTAAAAGTTTTAAACCCCGACGGCACTCCACTTGCAGGAGTTGGAGTTCGCTACCGTAGCCCAAGAGAGCACTCCGAAATTCGGTCCAACGAACAAGGGCGTTTGATTTTTGACCGCCAGATCTTTGAACCGACTTCCGAGACGGGG
>CAZMDZ010000036.1:0-3400 GCA_964565175.1 uncultured Planctomycetales bacterium | reverse complement strand
TGCTGCCGCAGAGAAGGAGTGGCCGTTGGAATTGCGTCACCCGATTTTGGGGCACTGGACATTCACCCTTCCCGCGAAGGTGACGGAATTCACTTATCAAATCCCTGTAGGCAATACTCTTGCTGGACGAGTCGTTGGGCCGGCTGGAAAGGCGGTAGCCTCGGCGAAGGTTTATGCCTGGGCTCCCAAGGACGCATCCAATCCGCTTGGTTTTCCAGTCAGCGCATTGCGGCACCCACCAAGGCTAAACGACTGGACACCAGCAACCACAAACGAGAATGGGGATTTCGTTCTCGAACGATTGACGGATTCGGAGCTCGGCATGTTGTTGATCGATGCACCTGGCATGGAACTACATTTCCTTAAGGATGTGAAATTTCCAGGTCAAGGTTCGCCACTGGAGATTCGACTTCAGACCGGACTCAATATTGCTGGTTCCTTTTTGGGCAAGAACGGCCAACCGCGGAATAACGTCAAAGTTTATTTGACCGAACCAGAACTCGACGGAGTATCCGGCCAATACGACACCATCCGGAAAATGCTCGGCCAGAATCCCGTGATGCCGCTCAAGCAGGGAGAGTTCTCCTTCCACGGACTGGCACCTGGGGAATATGAGTTGGTCGTTAAGGAATGGGACACCAAAATTGTTTTGGCAACGGCGAAGATAATTGCCGGGAATGAGGACGTCGTGATTCGTCAGGGGGATGGCTTGGAGGGTTTGATGAACTTCACTTTTACTGTGATTCATTCCATTACCAAACAACCGATCCCTCAATATTCGTTTCGCATTGTCACGGAGAATGACAACGTCTCGGCTGGGCGTGAAGAAGAGCTTCCACTCAACGGGGATTTCCACCTGCGCAGCAACGGCCACCCGGTCCAGAAAATGGCTTTGGTCTTTCACTTAGAGGGTTTCCAATCCTGGGTCAAAGTGATGCCAGCCAAAGCAGGTGACTACCATTTCGACGTAGAGCTAGAACCCGCGACCCAAACCAAGCTGATGCTGCAAGATTCCAGCGGCAATCCGGTGGTGGGCATTCCGGTTCGAGTATTTCATTCCCAAGGTCGCCGTTTTGCTGGTGGCAACGGCTTATCCACCGCGCGCTATTTGGCTTTCCCGGGCCCAGAAAGCACTTGGCACATGAGCCAATTCACCGGCGAGGTCAACATCCACTCGGTCCCCAACCAAGGCGGGTACATCCAACTGCCTGATCCGAAACCGGTTTACCCCGAACCGCTGGTGATCACCGTCCCAGACGAACTGCTGCCGCCATGGAAAGTCATGGATAGGGGCGACTGAGTCACGCGCATTTGTCAAAATCGTTTCAGCGCTGCGTATCCGGGCGGCGCAGAACGGACAGGTGAGCAAAAAGGATTCTTCGCTCGCGGCTGACCCGGCCGACCTCGTAGCTGAGGTCATCCAGGCGAATGCCGAAGCTCAGGACGCTTGGTTTCGAATCGAGTTTCCCGTGGTTTTTCGGCTGTGCTTGGGCTTTTTGGCTGATCACGCGGCGGCGGATGACCTTGCTCAAGACGCCATGATTCGTTTGATTGACCGACTCGACCGCTGGGATTCGCAACGCCCCTACCAGGCGTGGCGGACGGCGGTGGTGCTAAATCTGTGCCGCGATCACCTTCGCAGCGCGGGCCGGCGCCGTCGGGCGGAAGGTCATTTGAGATTGGTGGAACAACAACCCACCGACGTCGTCGCTACCGCCATGGATGTGACGCCGGCGACGGTGCGGTCGTTGCTGACCTTGGCGCGTCGGCGATTGCGCGGGATTTTGGCGCCAGCATTGGCGATGGATTCCAAAGCTGCAGGAGGCGGGAATGTCTGATTTCGATCAACAAGACCACGCGCCTGGCGACGACTTCCGCTCCGACGAACCGCTCAACCCAGGTGCAACGGATCCATTGGATTCGCTGCGGAATGCATGGGCAGAGCACCCGACGCCGAACCCCGTGCGTGAGTTGGAGGACGAAGATGACATCACTCAACAAGCGGTGCAGTGGATGGCGGAGGGCTGGAAGCAAATTCCAGTTCCGCAACGGACCTTGCAAACGATTGGTTCGCAGGAAACTGCATCACCCAAACGCAAGGCATCGCGCACGCCTTGGATTCCGTCGCTAGCTTTGGCGGCGGCGGCGCTGTTGTTGGCTTTAGGCACGTGGCGGTTTATGCAACCGCAAACCACCGTCGATCCGCTCACCGAACGGACGGCCAACGCCGAGGGGGAAGGGAATGCAGAAGGCGCCGATCCGGGTTCGACCGATCCTGAACCGGAAACCACTGCAACTCAAGCAAATCTGCCGTCCAAGCAGCTCATCGTCAACGATGAGGAAAAAGTTCAAATCCTTGCCGGCAAGGTGAGGCTGACCATGTTGCGGGGTGCGGCGGACCCGGTGGCAAACCAAACTGATACTACGGATTACTAAAATGAGAATTGCCTTACTGATCCTCAGCTTGCTGATGGTGACTGCCATGCCGAACGTGGCGATTGCGCAAGATGAGACACCGGTGCTCGAAGAGACCGACTTCATTCTGACCAGCTACACTCCGGTCAATGTCGACGCTGGCGCCTTGCTCCGCACGGTTGCCTCGCTATACGGCAGGAGATTGGATTTCAATGACCGCAAAATTGACAACTTCACCATTCTGAACAATGACTTGGTGATCTATGAAACCGAAGCTCGCACCAAGATGATCGTGACTGCAATCAAGCAGTTGGATCGAGCGGTGGAGCCTCCTGGGATTGTTGAACAAGTCACTGGATCGGAAAAGATCACATCGGATGACATGGAGCTTGGGAGCTATTCGCCGAAGCATTTTGCGCTGAGTGATTTTTACAATATGGCATTGGACTTTTACGGCCGCGAAATCCAAGTTGAGGGTGATTGGCATCAGAATCTCCGCGTTTTGATGAACAATAACAAGATCATGATCTACGAGGAGAAATCGGAATTGCCCCTGCTGATGGAACGCCTGCGCGCCTTGGATAACAGTCAAGCGCCTCAAGAAAATGAAACCAGTTCCTTAACCACTATTGAATACAAACCACGTCACGTTTCGGCGCGCGGTTTGATGAAGGGCTTGCAAGCTTTTCAATCTGGAGTCTCGGACCGTCGTGCAACCGGCCGGTCGATGCACAACAACATTACTTTGGCTGACGATAGCGGCATGATCGTCATTCGCGATTATCCCGATCAAGTCAAAGAAATTCTGGCCTCGCTTGAACGAATGGATCAACCTGCACCCCAAGTCATGTTGACTTGCTACGTTGTGCATGGCGTCAATGAAGGAAGCCCAGTCAACGGCAAGGATGCGCCACAGGATCTACAAGCACAACTTAAACAGGTGCTGCCATTCGACCTCTTCGAACTGAACGCATTGGGTTTGATG
>CAZMDZ010000035.1:0-17582 GCA_964565175.1 uncultured Planctomycetales bacterium | reverse complement strand
GTCGCCGGGAGGGGCGAGAAAGCCAGTCACCCCATCATCGATGATTTTGGGGATGCCGCCAATAGAAGTTGCCACTTGTGGTCGACCAGAGGCCAGCGCTTCCAGCATGCAGATCGGCGCGCTTTCGACGTCGGTCGATGCCAGGCAGACCACCGACGAGATCGCTTGGATTTCGGGGATGTCGTGGCGCGAGCCCAAAAACTGCACGTTGTCGCTCAGTTTCAGGTCCTTGCACTGCTGCTCGAATTCGGGTCGGGAGGGGCCATCGCCCACGATCAAGAACTTCGCTTCGGGCACTTGGTCGACAACCAGGCGCGCCGCCTGCAAAAACAAGTCGTGCCGCTTTTCCGTGCGCAGCGCCGCAATGATCGACGCCACCTTGCTGCCCTTCGGCAATCCCAATTCCTCGCGCAGCTCCGCTGGCGGCTCGTGCGGATGGAAACGCTCGCAGTCCACCCCGTTGGCAATCACCGTGGTCATATCGCGCGGATAGCCCTCGTGCTCAAACAGGTAGTCGGCCATGTCGTTGGTCACGGTCACGACCTGGTGGTTCAAGTGCATCAGCTTCTTGTTCCAACGACCCAAAATCGTGCGCCCGACGTGCTCCGGCCCCGGCGTGCAATGCAGACCGGAAATGATCACCGGCACCTTATTGCGTTGCGCCGCCAGCCGACCCAGCAAGAACTTATCGCCGGTGCCAACGGTGAAAATGCAGTCCGGCTTCCACTTTTTGACCCACGCATTCAGCCGGCTCAGCGCCAAAAACGCGCCCAAGCTGCCGCGGCGGAAATCGTGCACCACTTCAACGTGGTCCTCAATGAAATCACACAGCGGTCCGCGATCTTTGGTCAGCAGCAGCGCCACGTCGTAGCGGTCGCGGTCCATGTTGTTGACCACGTCCATAACGACGCGCTCCTGGCCGCCGACAATCATCGACGTCGTAATGAACGCAACGCGTAGTTTGCGTCCGGCGGGGAGGGGACCGGAATCAACCATTTTTAGTAGCGATGGCGCCGCGCAAGAAGCCTTCGGCGCGTTGGATGTAAGCGTCAATATTGTAGTAGGACCAAGCCAGATCTTTGGCCGCAGCTGACAGAGCCTTGCCTTTTTCTGGGTGGTCAAGCAGGTCGATGACCCGCGCCGACAGATCGTCTTGGGCGCCAGCTTCAATCAGCAGCGCGTGGGTGCCGTCTTGCACCACTTCACCGAGCGAAGCGACGTCGGTGGCGACGATTTGCAGGCCGGCGGCCATCGCTTCGACCACGGCGACCGGGAACCCTTCGTAATCCGAGGATTGCACAAAAATGTCGGCTGCAGCGAGGCATTGCGGCACGTCGTTGCGCTGACCGAGCAGCGTCCAGGAGTCGGTGACTCCAGCCTCTTTCATCGCGTTTTCGATTTTGCCGCGCTGATCTCCCTCGCCGATGATCATGAACTGCACATCGGGGTGCTTTTCTAAGATCGCCTTGCTGGCGCGGGCGAACATCGGGAAATTTTTGGCCGGGTGCAAGCGGCCGAGGCCGGCGACCACAGGGCGAGAGGGATCCAAGCCCAGGTTTTTGCGCGCCTCTTCTTTGCTGGGCAAATCGGCGTAAGGGCGGATGTCGGTGACGTTGTGCAGTACCTCCATTCGGTCTTCCGGCAACCCGGTCAGCGCCGTGATCTGCTTGGCCACGCCGCTGCTCACCGCCAGCGTGACGCCGGAGCGGTAGAACATTTTGCGCATCATTTTCAGTCGCATGCGCGTGCGGAAGTCCAGCCCCTCGCGGTGGATATGGAACATCAACGACTGGACTAAGGGGACGTGCACGCCAATCCCAGAACGCTTGACGCAATCCGACGCTACCAAATCATCCTCAGGAATATGGGTGTTAATCACATCCGGCTTGAACTCTTCAAAGATCTCGCAAATGCTGCCGCGCAGGTGCTTCATGCTCTTCATGAACCGCAGCGGCCGCTTCACCGATTCACGGTGAATGCCCAAAATCCTCAAATCGACGCCCAAATCCTTGCGCACATGGATCTCCTGTGCGCCGCCGCCCTTAATCGCCAGCAGCATGACCTCGTGGCCGCGTTCGGCCAGCCCGTTGGCCAGCGTCACGGCTACACGTTCGGCCCCGCCGACGCGCAGGTCGGGGATCATTTGAATCACTCGAAGGGGATCTGAGCTCATTATTTGAGTATCGGCAAGAATGCGGTCGCGTCATTGGTCTTTGCGGCGGGCCGCACGGTTGATGACGCGATTCGCGAGGAAGGTATGGAGGCGGTAGGCACCGTGACCGCGCAATCGTTGCAAACGGCCAACAAAATGGAGGTAGGAGGGGTAATCCCAGCCCATCACTTCGGGGCTGCGCTGGGAGAAAAAACTGCGCTTGATCAGGGTTGGATCCTCGCCGGGGGCGGTCACTCCCTGATCGGTGGTGAAGGTGGCGTCGTAATGTTTTAACGCCATTTCTTGCAGGCGGGCGTCGTAGCAACCACCTGGCCAGGCCATAAAGTTAGCCTTCTGGTTAGGAATGTGCTTCTCGATAAGCCGACGGATTTCGGAGCACTCCCATTCGAAGCGCTGTTCAAACTCCTCACGGCTTTCAAATTCAGGCGGGGCCGCATCGACCCCAGCCGCGACGCTTTCCAGCTGCTGCTGCCAATCCTTCTGCTCGAAAAATGCGTCGGATTGTTCGGTCCCGGCTTTGTGGCCGTTGAACTTGGCAACATGGGCGGCGAGCGCCTCGGAAATTTTGGGATCCGGCGTGCAAACTGGCGCAGTGTGGGTGCGCGCGTTTTCAAAAACGGGCGTGCCCCATGGGATCCGCTGGTCCAAATCTTGGCGACTCCAATTCAGCCACTTCGGCTTAGCGGCAATGTCGCGATTCCAAGCTTCCCAGTACCACGGCTGGCCCGGGTGGTGAAAGCCACTGATTTTGTCGGACACCGTTTGCCAGGAGTGGGTCATCAAATGCGACTGCACTTCCAGCGTGCCAGCCTCGGACATCGCCCGCAGTTCAGCCCAATTGCAGTAGCCCAAACCCGGGAGCTGCTCGCGGCTCAGCTTTCCAGCCCAAACATCTTCCAGAGTTGGCCGCAATTCTTGGCCGCGATCCACAAACTCCCCAGTGACGTAAATCACCCCGCGCTGACCGTATTTTTTCAGCAGCGGGTGCACGTAAACCCAGTTATCCAAATAGCCGTCGTCAAAGGCTAAAACCAGCGACTTGTCAGGCACCTTGGTGCCGTTGGCCAAATGGTCGTAGAGCTGCTGGTGGGTCAGAGTTTGAAAGCCACGGCGGTTGAGCCACGAAAGGATGCGCTCCAACACGCCGACCGAAGTGGTCAGGTGCCGCAGGTCATAGGGAAGGCCAGCATCGCCTACGCTATGAAAGCTCATCACCGGGACTAGAGTCATAACTGATGCGCCAAGCTTTCAGGCTGCTTGCCCTCGGCGATCATCTCTTCGTCTTCGTCGGTCCATTCTCTGAACAGCACACACAGCGCTAGGGTGTACCAGTTTTCGTAAGCAATGATCGGGTTGTTGATGTACAGCGGTGCCTGCAGCGTTCGCGCCACGAAAATCCATGGCAGGAAAAAGGCGAGCATGTGCTGGTATTCAAGTCCACTCGGTCTTCGTCGCAGGGTGGATCGCAGCACCCTGATCCAAACAAAGAGCAGCAGCAGCAGTGCCGGTGCACCGTACTCCACGCCGACGTACAAGTAGCCGTTGTGGACAATAAACGGGAAGTCGTAGGAGTGTTGGACTTCGGTGTCGTCGTACTCGTGGAAGTACCTGGTGTAATTATTCCAGCCGTGGCCGAAGATTGGCTTGGCCTCGATCATGTTCCAAGCGATCGAGTTCATGTACAGCCGTGCCTGGGCCGAGCCGCCATCCGACCTGAAGATCCGGTCGGTCATTCCTGGTAGCGAAAGGGCGACAATGGCGATAAATACCAGTAGCCAACCGACCCCAATACCCGATCGCAGCCCAGAAAACCGGATGCGGAACATCTGGTACAAGCCATAGCTAAAGACCAGAGTCGATGACAGCCAAACGCCCCTGGACTTGGTACCCAGGATGGTCAAGCAGACCAGCAGTAATACGCCCAAGATGATGAACTTGTGCTTGCGCATGTTGCTGAAGAACATGGCAACTGGGTGGGCGATCATCATGCTGATCAACGCGCCCAACATATTGGACGACGGCACCGTGCCCATCATTCGGGAGTCGGTGTTGTGGTCCATCTTGGTGGTGGGGGCACCTAAAAGTTCCATTCCGGCGTTGGAGCCGGTGGTTTGCTGAACGATACCCAGCAAACCCTCAAAGACCAACATTCCGCAGATGGCAACGCTATGAAGAAAGTAATCCTTCAGTGGGAATCGGTTGTTCAGCAGGTAGAAGAACAACGAAATGCACATGGTGTAGTGGAACACCATGTCGAACCCCGAGATGTGGTCATTGCCGGTTTTGGTGCCAGCCATGGCTACCCAAACCCAAAGAATGGCTAGTGGAAGCGAGTACCTGGGATAGAACTTAATCGGTTGGTGAAAGAAGACAATGCGTCGGCCCCAGGCGATCAGAAGCACGAGCACCATGCAGTCGAGCAAGCTGAGCACAAAGCCGCTCGCAAATTTGGCGCGGGCGTATTCAGCGGGTGCGGCGAGGTTGACGGAAACCCGGATCGGGATCATCGCCGCGAGGAAAATGAACGAAATTCGTTCGAGGTTTCTGAACATCGCCAAGCCGATGGTGGCAAAGGTGATGATCAGGATGCTGAGGAAAAATACCTTGTCTTCGTTGACGACCACCGCCCACATGCCGCCGAAGGCGGCCACCAAAGCGACCACTGCTAGCCAGCGGAACATGGAGCGGGGGAGTGACATGGTTAACGACCGATCAATCGGCCAACCTTTTTGGCGACGCCATGCAGCGGTTTGCTGCCAGCCAGGAGCACATGCTTATCTTCATCGTTCAAGCCGAGCATGGCCATCAGAATTGTATAGATGAGGGACATCACCATGCCACCAAGCACCGCCCCACCCAGGGTGTAATTCAAAATATCGGCATGGAGCAGACCCCAGGCGCCTGCAGCGGCGATCGGGGCGGCGATCGCTGGTTTGATCAGCGCGCCATGCAGCGGATTGAGGCCGAGAATGATGTAGCCCTCGGTCAGGGTCAGAATGCAGTTGGCGAGGTTGGCGCCGGCGCGGGCAATGGCGGCGCCGAGGATTCCGTACTGCGGAATCAGCCACCAACCGAGGCCGGCTACGGTCACCAGCATCACCGCCGAGTTCATCAGCGTGATTCGGCTGTAACCGGCCATGGTTACGGCGTATCCAGCCGGGTTGGCGAAGCCAGTGAGGACCAGGGTCAGGGCGATGACGACAAAGGCTGATGCGCCTTCTTCAAAACCCTCACCGAGGTGGCCGAGGATCGGTTCCGCCCAAATTACCCCAGTCAGAGTGAAGGGCAGGCTGACGGCGAAAATCCAGCGCACCGAAGTGCGGTAGAGCTGGCGCAGGTCGTCCATCCGCTTTTGGCCGTAAAGTTCGGCCGACAGCGGCGTCAGTAGCGAGCTGAACAGGAATAAAGGCAGGGCCAAGATCGGCATCAAGCGAACCACGGCCATGTAGGAGCCAAGCTCGCCTTGGGAGCCCATGTCGCCGAGCAGGAAGATGTCGGCGCTGAGCGAAAAGAAGGTCAGGATGTCGACGCCGACCAGCGGCATGGCAAACTTCAGAAAAGCTTGCTTGTCGATTTCGTTGCTATTGGATTTGCCGAACAGGCCGACGCGTTTGTGCACAAACCAAACTCCGACTGCACAGCAAAACGCCGCGGACAACACAATCGCCCACGCCAGCCCTTCCATGTTTTCATTGCCGAGCAAGAACAAAAACAGCAAGATCAGCGCAACTCTGGAAATCGGTTGCAAGAAGGAGCGCACGATCACCTGCAGGCCGACCTCTTTTAGGGCGCGCAAGGTGCGGCCCATTAGCATGATCAGCGCCGTGGTCGGCAGCGCGAGGCACGAAATCATGACGACGCGAGCAACCACGTCTTTCGGCACGTCTTTGGCTTCGCCTTTGTCGAGTAATTCCGCGACCTGGTCGGCGAACAAAGCAAGGCCCAGGGCATAAAGCACTCCAATGCCAACAATCAACTTACCGGCGAACAAAATGGCGCCGCGAGTCTTGTTGGTTTCGCCATCGGCTTCGTGCACCGCCACGTTGCGCATCACGCCATCGTGCAGCCCGGCCGACGAAACCCGCTGGCCCATCTCGTTCAGCATCATGACGAAACCGAACACGCCGTAAGCCTGGCGCCCATAGTTTTGGGTCACGAGTAACATCGAAACGTAGCGCAGTACCCCTTCGAGTACTGCGCCTATTCCGGTCAGGCCCGCGCCCTTGGCGACTTGGACCTGGTCGTCACGAAGACGATTAGCGCTTGCGCTTTCGCTTTTTGCCTCGCTCATTCTGGATGGTAGCCAGGACAGGCAGCCCCAATTCGCGTTCGGCCTCGCCCGGTGTATCCAGGGTGCGGTCCAAGTAGCCAGCTACAAACACCGTGGTGATGGCGAAGAACAAGCCCAGGACTATTGCCAGAATGATAATCAGCCACAATGGTGGCGGCAGACGTGGCTCTTTTGGTGGCGATGCACTTGCCGACAGCGAAGCCTTGATTTCCGGTAAGTCCAAACCTTCGGTATTTGCCATTCCTACGCGCTTCTTGGCGAGCTCGTAGTTGTCGCGGGCAGTGCCGTAGTTGACCACCAAGCGATTGAGCTCCGTGCTTAAACTCGACAAACGGGCAAGTTCGCGGTTGGAATCATCGATCGCAGTTTGGAAAGTTGCGACTTCGGCTTCCATCTGGTCGATCGCGGTTTGGAGCTGGAAAATCAAGCCGTCGAATGCTCCCCAGACTGCGTCTTGATGGCGAGCCTCAGCGTCCTCCATTTCCTGGCGGAACATGACCACCCGCGAAAAAGTCTCTTGGCTGATTAGACGCTCGCGGTGGTAGCGGGTGCGCGCCGACCTAATTTCGGTCTCTAGACTTTGAATGGCTTGATTGACCGAAAGTTCCGGCAGCGCCTTCATCAAGTCCAGGCGCTCACGCTCAATGCCTGCCAAAGAATCAAAACGCGTGACTTTGGTCGCCAGTTGGCTCTTCGCTTCGGTTTGGCGAATCTGGAAGGCTGAGCGGGCTTCTTGTAGCTGCTTGGCCTCTTCAACTACGGAATCCAAACTAAGTCGGTTCGCCGATCGATAGCTATCGATATTGCTGCTCGCTTGGTTGTATTCGTCACTGGCTCGTTCCAGCGCAGCTTCCAACTGCGGCAGGACGCCAGTTTTGTCGGTGTGCTGCTTGGTGCGGTGGTCAACGTAAGCCTGACCGAGCATGTTGACCAACCTGGCGGCCCGCTCACCCGTGCGGTCCGAAAACTGCAGCACCACAATGCTGGTGTTCGGAATGCCCTCGGCGGTGAAGCGCTCGTACAAGTAGTTCATCCACGCCTTGTAGCGAGATTCCTCGTCGCGGGAATCCCATTCCGTCATGTTCTCCAGCGGTGGATCGTTGAGCACGTCCGGGTGGCGAGCAACTCGCTCACGCACCTCTTTGCCTTGGAACAATTCCACCTCCGCCGCCACGTCGGGCGCGTTCAGCATTCGATAACGAGACGCCTCGGGATTGTCGGCATCCGAAGTGATGGTTTTTTCCAGCCGCGAGTCCAAGCGCACCCGAGCCGTCGCCACGTAAGTGACGGGAAGCTTGGTCGTGATGTAGTAGAACGCCGCGGCGAAGACGACAAAGACCACCCAGTAAAGGGCGCGTCGCTTGTAGAGCGAGGTGAACAGGTCGCGCGCAGATTCCGAGCGAAAGACCGCTTCGGAGACGCTTTGGCCTCGTCTGGAGCGCGGATCAATGAACTTTTCAGACATGATTCAGGCTCCTTAGTTCAGGCGGTAAGACATGTTGGCACCCACTCCGCGGAACAGGAGCAGCTTAGAGATGTATTGATCGACCCAACGGTTGATGTTGACGATCTTGGTCGACGGTATGACCAGCACGTCATTGGGGCCGAGCAGTGGGTCGCGGCTAAAGTCGCCGCGAGTCAGCACAGCCTCAAGGTCAACCACGCGAGCATTCGCTTCGCCGGTCAATACATCGAGCGACAGCAAGATGCAGTTGGACAGGTCTGCGGTGTTCGGGTTGAAGCCACCAGCCATGGCCAGCGCGCGCGAGGCAGTGACCGGGCCCTTGATGGCGACGCGACCAGCGTTGTTCACCTCGCCCATGACAAAGACGCCGAAGCCTGCGGTACTCGTCAGGGTGATGTTGACTTTGACCTCGGGAGCCATGCGCGCATAAGCGCTATTGACGATGTTCTCGAGCTGAGCCACGGTTAGGCCGGGCGCAGAAAATTCGCCCACCATGGGCAGGTTGAAGAAGCCGTCGGGGCCGACTGAGTAGTTCCAGGACTGGCCCATGTTGCCGCGATCAAAAATCTGGCGCATGGCGTCGATGCGCTCACCCGAGGACTCCAGCTGCAGCGAAACCGAAGGGTCCACAAACAGGTCGCCGTAGAGCTCTGCAATGGCGCCAGAAGCTTCCATTGGTGACATGCCGACGATGGTGAAGTCACCTTTGTACGGCAACGAAATCTTGCCATCGGGCCGCACACCGTAGACCGCATTGATCTCTTCATGGAAGAGGACTTTGATGCCGATCTTGTCGCCTTTCTCAATCCGGTAATCCTGCTCCGACTCCACTTCGCGAACGTCAAAGGCAACGTTGATGTTGTCACCTGGGTTCAGCGTGTAGCGCGGGAGGTAGCGGGAATCCTCGAAGGGACGGTCAGGGTCGATGAAGTCGCGGGAAGTGGGAACTACCGACTCGGTAAAGTCGGGTTTCTCGTCGCTTCCATGGGGGAAGAGAGTGCTGCAAGACGAAGTCGTCAGCAGCACCAGCATGGCCGCGTATCCCAGGAATCGTGAGCGGAAGTTGCCCATGGTGATGAAATTAGAGGCGGCGGTAGACGAAGCTGGGTACGAAGAACTGGCGGCGGTTCAAAACCACGCCGACCACATTGGCGCCCATTAATTCCAACTCGTGGAGAGCACCTTCAATGACCTCGCGCTTGGTTTGCGAGGCTTCGATGACCAAAGCGGTCATTGCATCGTCCTTAGAGAGTTGAGTCGTGGCGTGGCCCGAGGACAGGGGCGGGCAATCAATGACCACGATGTCGTAATCCTGCTTCAGTTGGCGAACCAAATCAACGAAGCGCAGGGAGTTGAGGAAGGCAACTCCAGTCGCTTCGGAGCGACCGACGGTGATGACGTCCAGCGCTTCCAGTTCAGTCGTTTGAATCGCTTGGGCGACCGGAACACCGTGGTTGCAGACCTCGGTCAACCCTGGGGAGGATTGAAGGCCTAGCAACTCGTGAATTTCGGGTGCGTCTTGGTTGCCGTCAATTAACAGGATGCGGTCACCAGAGCCCGACTGGGCAACACTGACAGCAAATTGGGCGGCAACGGTGGTGGTGCCTTCGCCGCTCATCGCGGAGGTAAAGCATGCCACGATCGGATTGCCCATTCCGGCAAGGTCACGCAACTTGGGCAGCAAGCGCAGGAAGTCCCCGCGCTGATTGGCGCCGGGCAGCTCATTCAGCCGACCTGGCTTTGCTGGTGCAGAAAGGATTTCTTGTGGAGACTCGGTCATGGTTGGGCGTGGCCACAATAGGCACAAGCGGAGCCGGGGCCCGTCTGAGTGAGATTCTAGCGTAGTAGGTAGGGCGACTAAGGCAAACCTTTAAGGACTTCCACTCCCTTCAAAGCGGCCAAAGATGGGGTAGAATTCCGCCGATGTTTCGTGCTTTCTTCATCGGGGCTGGTTTGGCCGCGCTACTGGACGCCACCTGGGCTGTTCGGATTGCCGACGTGAACGGCTTGCGTCTCGAGTATTTCCAATGGGCGATGTTCGGCACTTTGTCGATCGCCCTCGTGGTTGGCTTGGGTCTGCGTTTAGTCCTGGGGCGGCCAAAGTTTGCTGCCTGGAACGGCCGAGTTCAAGACGGCCAAGCGTTCTGGGCTGGCTTAGTCATGGGTTTGATGCCGATCCTCTCGGTCTACCTACCGATTTTGGAAGTTCGCAATATCCCGATGGCGAATTTGAACCGCTATGTCTGCTTTGCCATCTGGATGATCCCCGTGCTGCTGACCTTGCGGATCGCGCCCAAAGCGCCGCCTTTTTTGCGCCGCACCTCCTCCCTTTTGACGCCCTTAGCCGCCCTCTTCCCAATCGTCGGGTTGGCCGCTTTTGGATATGGAGTCAGTCAGGGTCACCAATCACCTCCACGCCCGCAACTGCCTGCGGCGGAGGAGGTTAGTCAGGATTTGAGCGGTCGTCCGGACCTTGTATTGGTTTCCCTGGACACCTTGCGCAATGATCTCCAACGTGGCGACGTCGACCTGTTGCCGCTGCTGACCGAGCTGAAACTAGAGGGGATGTGGCCGCAGCGTTGTGTGTCGACCGGCAATCAAACGGTGCCTGGGCATATCGGCATGCTGATGGGCTTGGAGCAGGATCAGCACTTGGTGAACCAGAACAGTGAATTCCTTTCCACCCCAGCTTCAAGGATGTTTGCCGCCAAGCTAAGGGAACATGGTTATCGGACTGCCGGGGTGATCAGCAACGCCATGGTGCGTGGTTTTGCCCACGGCTTTGAAGCCTTCGACGACAGCCGGGCCGATTATGGTGACCGCTTCCATTTCATGCGGTTGGCGTCGGGAAGTACCTGGTTTGCAAAAGTTTACGGCGTTCGCCGTGCAACAAGTCTGGTCGAAGGTTGGTTGAAGATCACGGGTGAGGACACCCTGCCACCGGGCATGGGTGTATATGCAACAAATTCCGCGCTCGCATATTTGGATGAGTTGAAAGTCAAGGCTGATCGACCTTTTCACATGTTTGTGCATTACATGGATCCGCACAGTCCTTACACCCCGCCGGAAGAAACCGCCGGCCGCTTCGCCCAAGACGATCAGCTGCCCCAGGCTTATCGCAAGGTTTTCAAGGACCACCGGGTGCTGCTCAATCACATCCGCGACGACCTCCAGCACGAGGACAAACGGGAGCAAGCCAAGCAAGCTGCTTCGCATCTACGCGATCTTTACGACGAGGAAATCCTCTACCTAGACCAGGAAGTTCGTCGTTTGGTCGACGGAATTCGTCAGACCGGTCGACCGACTTTGCTGATCATCACATCGGATCATGGCGAGTACTTCGGCGAGCACAATCTGGTTGAGCACAGCCGGGACCTTTACGCCGAGGTCATGGATGTGCCTTTTGTCATGGTGGGGCTCAACGGCTTCCAAGTTCCGCAAGGTGAAGTTCCGGCCGTTGTGTCGGTGGTTGACGTGGTGCCGACCTTCGCCGCCGCCGCTGGCATTTCCTTGGATCGTGGAACCAATGACAGTCTGCGCGGAATCAACTTGCTTACTGCCAATCCCGAGAAGCTTGCCGAACGCATTCACCTGATGGGTTGGAATACACGCGTTCACGGCTTGTATGTCGCGGTCGAGGATGGCAAATGGAAGGTGATCGCCAAGATTGAAGCAAACGAAGACATTCGCGAACTACCTTCGATAGTGCCGCTCGAGGTTTATGACAAAAAGGTCGATCCGGGGGAACTCAACAACCTGATCGATCGCCAGCCAGAAGGGCTCGATCCGCTTTGGCTTCGAATCGAGGACGCTGCTGGTTCGTGGCACCAACTTGGGATATTTGATCCGGAGAAGCGAGCCGAGGTATCCGACGAAGATGCCGCCGTCATGGCTGCCTTAGGTTACGGCGAGCGTGGCTCACCGACATCCAAGGATGACCATTAGGCCGACTTGCTAGACGTCGAAAGCCATGCCGCGGCGGGCGGCCAGCTTGCGCACGGAATCCAACAGCGCTTCATGATCCTTCGGCAAGGTGCCGGCAAGCACGTCGAGATTGCTGACGTGATTGGAGCGAAAGATGGTGCCGCGCAGATCCAGCTTCTCAAGGAATAGGTAGAGCTCGCGACTGAGCTGCGATTGGGTGGACTCGCGCCAAATCCCGGCTTCAAATTCCTCGGCGAGGGGTGTGCCCGGGTGCGGAGTCATCACCAGCGTGCTGAGGAAGCGCGGCTGGATGCGGTTGATCAGCTCCGCCGATGCGGTTGCATGTGCAACGGAATCCTTGGGCCCGCCAGCGCCAAGCAGGATCATTGCCGACAGCTTGACCCCCGCTTGAGTGGCTTTCTTGGCCGCTTCCGCCCATTCGTTGGCGTTGACGCCCTTTTTCAGTCGCAGCAAGGTTGGATCATGGCCGCTTTCCACACCGACGTAATACTGGGTCAATCCACGCTCGCGCAGATCGGCCATTTCACTGACCGAGCGCACCTGCAGTGACTGCGGTGAAGCATAAACGCTGATCCGGCGAAGCTTTGGGAACGCCGCATTGAGTTCATCGCAAAGTTCGCCGAGGAAGGATGCACGCGCCATTAAGGCGTCGCCATCGGCAAGGAAGACCTTGCGCACCCATGGGGCTTCGCGCTTTGCCCATTCAATTTCGGCTTTGAGCTCCTCAATCTTGCGCACCCGGAACTTCTTGCCCAGGTACATGCCGCAGAAAGTGCAGTCGTTGTAGCTGCAGCCGATCGTGGCTTGCAAGATCAAGCTGTCGGCTTCTGAAGGCGGCCGATACAGCGTGCCCTCGTAATGAATCACTGCTCAACTCCGGCGGGCTGCGGATCCGCCGTGGAAGCCGCGCTCGTGTCGCCAGGTTGTGGCCCAGCTGGCACCGTTACACCAGGTTGTTCGATTGGTTGTGGAGGCTCCGGCATTTTCAGTGGTTGCGGCTCACCGCGCACCGAATCGAGCATTGCTTGCATTCCAGCCACTGTCACAACGTCGGCTGGGCCATTGACTTGCACCCAAACCAATCGGTCCGACCAGTTCAACGGCAGCACAAACTGATTGCGTTGCTTGCCGCCGCCATCAGTGAACACCTTGGCTTGGCTTTGCACCGATGCGCCACGGAACTTGAAAGATTGCATGGTGAAGCTGCTTCCTAACTGCTCAAAATCCCCGGCATCCCAATCCCGGCTCAAACCCTGATCCCAATCCCCATCTTCGCGGAAGTTCCCCGGAGGCATGCTCGAAAGGATCATGATGACGTCGTCCGGGCCGCCTTCACCGGTGCGGTAATAAGCCGACGCCATTTGGAACTTCTGGCGGTAATCCTGGCACTGATAAGGCGTTGCCCCGCCAATTGGATCCAGGGGAAGAATGATTTCGCCCATTTCCGCGGCGAAAACTGGGTCGACGATGTTGCTGGATCGCAGTTCTTGCAGCGCAGCCAAGAGGCCGAAGACCACCAAAAACGCAATCAGCGCGATGGCAATCAGCAGTCGTACGGTGGGATTCATCCCCACATTTTAGGGCGACGGCGCCGAACTGGCAGCTTGCAACCGTGAAGCTCTGACCGGCGGGTGTAACATTTGGCCATGATCGTGGTCACCGGTGGGGCAGGATTCATCGGCAGCAATTTGGTTGCCGCTCTGGAGCAAGCTGGCGCTCCTGAAATCGTGGTTTGCGACCGCATGGGCAGCGACGACCGCTGGCGCAATCTTGCCAAGCGCGAAATCGCGGATTTGATCACCCCCGAAGAGCTGCTGCCCTTCTTGAAGGGGCACGTTGACCGTCTTGACGCCGTCTTCCATATGGGGGCGATCTCGTCGACCACCGAAACCAACGTCGACGCCATCCTCGAGAACAACATCCGGTTGACTTTGGATTTGTTTCACTGGGCTAAGCACACCGATGTGCGTTTGATTTACGCTAGTTCCGCCGCTACTTACGGTGACGGTAGCCAAGGATTTGTCGATGACAATTCGCAGCAAGCGTTGAATGATCTGCGGCCATTGAATGCCTATGGTTGGTCCAAGGCTTTCGTCGATCGCCGCTTGGTTCGGATTGCTGACGAAGGTGGCAAAACGCCGCGTCAGTGGGTGGGCTTGAAGTTTTTCAACGTTTATGGTCCCAACGAATACCACAAAGGCGACATGGCCAGCGTGGTGAGCAAGATCTACCCGCAAGCCAAAGCGGATCAAACTGCCAAGCTGTTCCAAAGCCACCACCCCGATTACACCGACGGCGGCCAGTTGCGCGACTTCGTGCACGTCGACGACTGTGTCAACGTCATGATGTGGCTCTACCAAAATGCGCAGGTCAGTGGCATCTTTAACCTCGGCACCGGCAAGGCTCGCAGTTTCTTTGACCTTGCCAGCGCGGTATATCGTTCGCTCGGCAAAGAGCCGCAAATTGAATTTATCCCCACTCCCGAGTCGATCCGCGATAAGTATCAATACTTCACCGAAGCCGACATGAGCCGATTACGCGCCGCCGGTTATGAGCAAGACTTCCTTGAATTGGAAGAAGGGGTCAAACAATACGTGCAAAACTTCCTGGATAAGGAAGACGCATATCGGTAGGTTAGACCCCATCGTGCCCGTGTCCGCCAAAGCCAAAAAGAAAAAGAAGCGTCAAAAGTCTCCAATCATGGAAGACCGTCACAACCTTTATGCCGCCAGTGTGCAGTGCCCAGAGGCCGACGTTGAGTTCTTTAAGAAAACCTTCAAGAAGCACGCCGGGCGTCCGCTGCGTTACATCCGCGAAGATTTTTGCGGCACTGCGGCTTTGTGCGCCGAGTGGATTAAAGATCACGAAGACAACCGTGCTTTGGGCGTGGATATCGATAAGCCGACTTTGGACTGGGGGCGGGAGAACATCTTTCCCTATCTGACCGAGGATCAGCAATGTCGCATCCAACTGGTCTGCGACGACGTTCGCGAAGTCTGCGATCCAAAGGTTGAGTTGCTCTGTGCACAGAACTTCTCGTATTGGATCTTCCAAAAACGGGAAGAAATGTTGCGCTACTTCAAAGTCGCGCGCCAATCAATTACCGAGGAAGGTCTATTTGTCATGGACCTGATGGGCGGCACCGAGTCGACCGAGATTGACGTGCAAACGCGCAAGATCAGCGACGGCGTGCGCCCCGACGGCAGCAAAATCCCAACCTTTAGCTACTTGTGGGATCAAAACACTTACAACCCGATTACCGGCGAGATGCAGTGTTACATCCACTTCAAGATGCGCGGCGGCAAAAAGATTAATCGCGCTTATTCGTACAAGTGGCGCGTTTGGACTCTGCCCGAGATCCGCGAGCTACTGTTCGAGGCTGGCTTCCAGGCGGTAGACGTCCACACCGAAGGCTGGGATGACGAAGCCGACGAAACCGATGGCGTTTTCCGTCTACGCAGCGACTTCGACCACGAAGGTTCGTGGATTGCCTACGTCGTTGCCAAGCCCTGATTAACCCTCGGCTTTGACCAGGCGGTAGATTTCGCCACCGGACAGCGACAGTAAGTACAACTCGCCCGCAGCATCTTCGCCGAACGATGCCAAGCCCGGGACATAGCCCACGCCTTGCTTGTCCAGGTACTTGCTCAAGTCCACGTAAGCCGTTCGCTGGCCCGCCTGTTGTTGGATTGCCCACACCTGACCGCTGACGTAATCGCCGAAGACGTACCAGCTCTCTAAAGTCGGCACCGCTTTGCCGCGATACACATAGCCACCGGTGACTGAGCGACCATGTTTTCGGGGCGCGGGTCGTCGGTATTGAAGTCATGAGCGGCTTCACGAACGCGCCAACCAAAGTTCAAGCCAGCCGCCGTGCCGACGGCAGCAAAGTCGATCTCTTCCCACTTATTCTGACCGACGTCCCCGATCCACAAATCGCCAGTTTTGCGATCGAAACTAAATCGCCATGGATTGCGCAGACCGTAGCACCAAATTTCGTCGCAAAAGTTTTCATCGCCGACGAAGGGGTTGTCCTTGGGAATGCGATAAGCGGTGTTGGCTTTGGAGCTCACTTCCAAGCGCAGGATTTTGCCCAGCAGTGAGTTGCCGTCTTGGCCGGCATTGTTGGGATCGTTGGCAGCGCCGCCATCACCCAAACCCAGGTACAACATGCCGTCGGGGCCGAAGCAAAGTTGGCCGCCGTCGTGGTTGGCCCATGGTTGCTTCACAGTAAGCAGCTTCTCTTCACTTGCAGGGTCGGCTTGCTTGACGTTGGATTCCGAGCGAGCCATCCGCGCCAACACCGTGGTGCCGTCGACGTCGTTGTAGTGGATGTAAAATATTCCGGTTTTCGGATAGTCGTCAGGGAAAGCCAAGCCCAACAGGCCGCGCTCACTGTGAGTGGAGACTTGCTCGCGGATATCGAGGAAAGGTGGTTCCAGGATCTCCGATTTTTTTAAATCGATCAGCCGAATGCGGCCAGCTTTTTCCAGCACGTACAACAGGTCAGGCTGACCCGGGGCGGCGGTGGCGTAGAGCGGCTGCAGCAAGCCGTCGGCAACTTCTTCGAGCCGTAACGACGGGATTTCGGACGGTGGGGCTTGGCCCGGTTCAGGTCCGGTGGGCTGCTGTCCAAGGCAGGAAGTGCCCAGCAGTGACGCGCCGAGCAACAGCAGAAAGTGGGGGATGTGGCAGTGGGTTGGAGTCACAGGGACAGTATGACCGATAGCAGTCGTACAATTCCTGCTTCCTGACATGCGTAAGCTCCTCACACTCGCGCTTTGCTCCGTCGCCTTGATCGGCTGCGGCGGCTCCGAAGATGACGGCCCGACCCCGGCCGGCACTGATTCCACTGGTGGGGCACAAGCCAACGCGGGCGGCCAAACAACGGCCGATTCCGGTCCGGCTATGCCCGAAATCCAGCCAGGTCAATTAAGAAACGTCCTGCTGGTCACCTTCGACACCACTCGCGCCGACCACATCGCGTGCTATGGCTCGCCGAATTCCAGCACCCCAACGCTGGATTATCTGGCGCGAACCGGCGTGCGATTCGAGCAGTGCTTCTCGCCGGCGCCAATTACCTTGCCGTCGCACACATCCCTGATGACCGGGCAATACCCGTTCAGCCATGGCGTGCGCAACAACGGCACTCACAAGCTGCCGGACGAAGCACTGACCCTGGCCGAACGCTTGCAAGAGCATGGCTATGACACCGGAGCCGTGATTTCTGCGATGGTGTTGAACGATCGCTACGGCTTGGGACAGGGCTTCGATCATTATGATCAAAACCTGGCCGCTGGGTCTTTCAAAAACGTCTATCTCGCTCGTGAAACGCCTGCCGCCGACACCGTCAAGCGGGCCAAAAAGTGGTTGGGGCAACGTGGGGACAAGCCATTTTTCTTGTGGGTGCACCTTTTTGACCCGCATCACCCGTACACCCCACCACCCGAATACGCCGATCGCGTCAACGGCAACCCCTACGACGGGGAGCTGGCTTACGCCGATGATCAGTTGGGTCAGCTCCTGATCGAAATGCAGCAAATGGACGTGCTGCGCCACACGCTTGTCGTCGCCACCGGAGACCACGGTGAATCGCTGGGTGAGCACGGAGAGTCAACCCACTCGATTTTCCTGTACGACTCCTGCACGCGGGTGCCGCTGATTTTCAGTCACAGCCAAATCCGCCAAAACGAAGTGCGCAATCCGGC
>CAZMDZ010000034.1:0-17652 GCA_964565175.1 uncultured Planctomycetales bacterium | reverse complement strand
TTTGTTGGCGAAGTTTGGCGAATCGACTGCGTAGGTAATGGTTGATTGACACGGGTAAGCGTGGAACGGATCGACCACCGCTGGAGTGTGAGTGACCACTGCAATCGGTGAAGTCAGCTCGTCGTAGCCGAAGAAAATGACGTCGAGCACGTGCACGCCCCAGTCACCCAAACCGCCGCCGCCGTGGTCCCACCACGAACGCCACTTCAGTGGCAGCAAACCCTCGCGGTATTCCTTGGGCTGGCATGGCCCCAGCCACAAGCCCCAATCCAAATGTGCTGGCGGGTCGGTTGGTTCGTAAAGCTTGTGTTCAAAGTTGAAGTAGTTGCCTGGTCCCGGCGAACCAGTCCAAGCGTAGGCTTTGATAGCTTTGCCCAAAGCACCAGAGCGCAAAATCTCAACCGCAGCGCGCCGTCCGTTGTAAACCATGCGCTGGTTGCCAACTTGGGTGACCAAATTCGGCCGCGCCTTCATCGCGTTGTCGATCATCGACAATTCTTCAAGCTGATGCACCAGCGGCTTCTGTCCGTAGACGTGCTTATTGTTCGCCAAAGCCGTCATCATGATGTTGGCGTGACTGTGATCCGGCGTGGCGACGATCACCGCGTCGAATTGATCGCCGTATTGGTCAAAAGCTTCACGATAGTCCTTGCAGGTGAATGCGTCTGGGTGATCCGCCTTTGCCTGGGAAAGATAGTTTGCATCGACGTCGCATAATCCCGCTATCCGCACCGACGGGTGACCGGCAACCTGCTTGCGATCATGGCCGCCAATACTCCCCACAACCCCAATGCACAGCACATTCACCTTGCTGTTGGCGCCGACGTAACCCGGACTGGCGCAGCTGAGGGTAGAAAGGCTGAAACCTGCGGCAGCAGAGGTCCGTAAAAAATCGCGTCGGGAAAGGAAGGAGGGCATGAAGCCACTCTAAACCCTTCCCATATCAGCACCAGCGCAATTCGCGGCAGCGTGAAGGTATTGTGATGACTTTGATGAATAATGGTTTTCATCATGAGACCCACCATTGCTTCCTCATTTGCCGCAGCGGCATTGGCAGTCGCCACCATTGCCACTCCGGCCGCTGCCGCGCCCTTCCCCTCTGCCATTGCGTCCGCCAGCCTTTCCGCATTTGCACTAACCGCGCAAGGGTGCGACCAAGCGTTGCAAGCTCGGTACAAGGTCACATTTCAGGCGGATTGGAGTCGTCAGAATCATCCGACTGATTTCCCCAACAACCCTCACTTTTCGGGTTTGGTCGGCGGCACGCATCAAACGGGTTTTCACTTTTGGGAGATCGGGACATTGGCCAGCAATGGCATCGAGAGCATGGCGGAAACGGGAAGCAAAAGTTTGCTGATCCAAGAGGTCAATGCCGCCATCAGTGCGGGCGATGCTGAATTTTTGCTCTCTGGCTCCGGCACCAATTCACCGGGTTCGGTTTCGATGAACTTTGACATCAGTTCGGATTTTGCCGCCGTGACTTTGGTCTCGATGGTGGCGCCAAGCCCAGACTGGTTTGTAGGCGTTGACGGATTGGAGCTTTTCCAAAATGGTCGTTGGGTAGATCAAGTCGTCGTTGATTTGGCGGCGTACGACTCTGGCACCGATAGCGGAACCACATACACCTCGTCCAACTCCAACACCAACCCAGCCGACCCGATTTTCGAAATCACCGGCTACCCCTTCCACAACGTTTCACTCGGAACCTTCACTTTCGAAAAACTCGAAGGTGACGACTTGGCGCTCTGCGTAGACCCCCTGGTAGCCGGTGGCAACGCCAATTTTGATCTCTCCTTTGGCACCGCCAATGAAATGCTTGCGATTATGTGGAGCACGAGCTTGGGCTCAACCGTCGCCAATAGCGGTGGTTGGTGCGTGGACTTCGGCATTGATTTCCCACTGGCCAACCCACAAGCGCAACTCGCGGCAATGGGTCAGTTTGACGGCAGCGGCAATTACCACGTCAACTTGCACGTTCCGACGGCCGCGGCTGGTTTGACCTTGTATTTGCAGGCGGCCGAAAAGAATTCCTGCCCGGACACGCGGATGAGCAACATCGTCACGCGCACGGTGATGTAAACTCGGCAACCAACGCGCCCATGCGAATCTGGCATACTGATTCGCATGGGCGCTTTCTTGTCACGTGTTTGTCTGATTCTTTGCGGGCTATTTTTAACTGCTCCTGCCACGCCTAGCCAGATCGTGGTTTCCCATCTGGGCGACGACAACAGCGCTGGCACCTTTGCCGATCCATTTGCCACACCGGCGCGCGCGCAATTGGAGGTTCGAAAGTTGCGCAAGCAATATCCGGATCGCGGAGTAACGGTGTTGCTGCGCTCAGGGATTTACAGGCTGACTGAAACGATAGCCTTCGGCCCTGAGGACGGCGGTGGCCCCAACGCTGAAGTGATTTGGGCGGCCCTGCCAGGAGAATACGTTACTTTTTCAGGCGGCATCGAATTGAACGAATGGAAGCAGGATGAAAACGGTCATTTGCGCGCCAAGGTGCCGTCGGCGTTGGCCAAGCTTGGCGTAAGCGACGTCTATTCTTCGCGCCAGCGTTTGCCCCTGGCGCGCCATCCAAATGAAGGCTGGCTGCGAGTAAAGGAAGTTGGCGAGGATCGGCGAACGTCGTTCACCTTTGATCCGCAGTTGGCTGATTTGACCTTGGAGAACGCGGACGGGTTATTGGTCCAATTGCTGCATGACTGGTCCACTTCTCGCATTCCAGTTGCCGAAATTGATAGTGCCGAAGGTACGTTGCGCACGCGTACGCCGATTGGTTGCGAGGCGCCGCATTACGCGATAAATAATTTTGAAGCGCATCCCCGGTTTTTGCTTGAAGGTCACCTAGCGCTGCTGGATAAGGCGGGAGAATGGGCGATCGATCCAAGCACTGGCGAGCTAGTCGTGATGCCGCCCCAGCCGCTGCCCGAGTTAGTGAATTGGGCAGCGACCGAGGAAACGATGCACGCGGTGGTTCCTTTTTTGGAGCGCATGATCGAAATCAAAGGAACGGCCAAGCAGCCAGTTCAAAACCTCCGTTTTTTCGGCATCACTTTTCGACACTCGCGCTTCACTCCCCCCGCCGACGGCTGGGCTGGAGCGCAAGCCAGCATGCATGAACGCCGCGATGGCAGTGAGCAAGAGCGCCAACGCATTTTCACTCCGGCCGCGGTGCAGATGGAGTTTGCGCAGAATTGCAGCATGGAAAGATGTCACTTCTACGGTCTTGGCGGAAGTGCAATTTGGATTGGGCGCGCGTGCATCGACGTCGGCTTGCGGTTGTGTTTTTTGTCGGACATTGGTGCAAATGGCATCAATGTTGGGGAGGACTATGCGCGCCAAATCGATGGCAAGCCGTGGTGGCGGAGTAGTGATTTGAGTGACCCAGAACTTGCGCGCCGCGTGTTCGTCGAAGGGTGTTCGATTGGCGAGGTAGGGGCGCGCTACGGCGGTAGCGTCGGAATTTGGATTGGCTTTGCGGCGGACTGCAGCATCGCCTTTAATCAAATTAGAAATACTCCTTACACCGGTTTATCGGTCGGCTGGGTTTGGGGTCAGGACCCTGCGCCGAGCGGTGGCCACTTGATTGAGAGGAATGAAATCGGAAATGTGATGCAATTGCTTTCCGACGGCGGCTGCATTTACACCTTGGGCAAGCAGCCGGGAACGGTGATTCGCAACAACGAACTTCACAACGTCCCCCGCCATGCTGGCCGTGCACCGAGCAATGGGATTTTCATTGACGAAGGATCAAGCGAAATCCTTTTCGACGGCAATCAAATCTACGACATCGGTCACGCACCGATTCGTTTTCACCGCGCCGGCAAAAACCGTGTGGTAGGAAATGCGCTGATCACCAGCATGGAAAGCCCTTACTACTACAACCGCACCAACGCCGACGACATTGAATTCATTGACAATTTGGTCAGCGAAACCCGAACCGCCGAAACGATGGGGTTAACTCACGAGGTGGGACCGCGTTGGTATTTGTGGTCGCTGGAGAATCACCGCTAATCGGCACAATGCATTTCCCCATTTCCCCCGCTGCAATTATTCGTCACGCAACGGATCGAATTCGGGATTGACGGCTTTTTTGCTCCAGCGTTTCCAAACGCCGCGCAAGGAGTCCAAGCTTTCTGGATGCAGTCCTTGGTCCCCAGTCTCTTCAATCCAACGCGAGAGTATGTCTCGGTGTTGCTGCAAAACGTCGGCATGCTTTGGGTCGGTGGCGAGGTTGTGAATCTCGTGCGGATCGTTTTCTAAGTCGTACAACTCTTCGGCAACGCGTTTTGGATTCCAAATCGAAGCTTGTGCATCGTTGAGTTTGCCTTGCTCAAAGAGTTGGCGACCAATTTCAATTGCCGGGCGGCCGTCGCGGTATTGCGGCTGCATGAACGGCCGGTCGGTGAGGAAGTTGCGCAGGTACTTGTAGCGCTTAGTCGTCACCGCACGCACGCGGTCAATGGTGTAGTCGCAACGGTCCCGCGCCGAAATGACGTATTCGCGTGGCTGGAAGCCGTCGGCAAAAAGGTTGCGGCCTTCCATGTGCGCGGGGATGGGAATGCCGGCTAAGGCAAGGCTGGTCACAGTGATGTCGATTCCGCTCACCAAGTCTTCGCGCACCTGACCTACAGTTCGATCATCTTTACCCACTCCACCAACTCCATGAGGACTAACGGCTTCACCAGAGCTGCCATAATCGCCAGCCACATTCACCTGCGGACCCATCACCACCAGCGGAACGCGAATTCCACCTTCATACAACCACTGCTTGTGCCGCGGCAAGCGCATGCCGTGATCGGTCCAAAAGAAAACGATGGTGTTGTCTAACAAACCGTCGGCGCGCAAGGCTTCCAGCACGATCCCGACTTCATCGTCGGTTTGCTTGACGCAGTCGTAATGATGAGCAATTTCCTCGCGGTAGATCTTGTGATCTGGGTAGTAAGGCATCACCTTCACCGACGCTGGGTCGACTCTCTGCTCCAACTTGACCCGACTCTTACCTCCCCACAACTGCACCTGGGCAAAAAATGGTTTGCCATCTGGCCGCTTGCGCCATTGCGGATCCATCGTTTTGCCAACGTTGACGTCATACAACTCCTCGACGTCAAAAACAAAATTGAAGTCGTTCTTCTTTGCCCCCTGCGAGCAAACGAAATAACCATGGTTGCGCATCATTTGGTAAATCGTCTCGACCCCATCGGGCAGATGAATGACTTCTTCCGGCACTCGTTTGCGCGAGGACCGGTGGTTGTGCACCCCCATCGACGTCTGCATCGCGCCCAAGGCAATCGCCGAACGCGTCGCGGAGCAAACTCCAGCTGGCATATAGGCTCGATCAAAGCGCACCCCGGCATCAGCAATGAAGTCAATGTTTGGCGTGGTCACCGTGCTGTCGCCATAACACCCCATCCAATCATTCATGTCTTCGGTGAAGATCCAAACAATGTTCGGTTGCGCGGGCGTTGCCGGAACAGCCAATGACTCCGACGACGGAGCCACTTCAGTCGTTTGGCATGCAACCAAACTTAGGGTGAAAAGGAGAGTAGAGATCATGAGGTCTTTTCTTTGCGAGCGCGCAGCCTACCGCCAAAGAGGCCGACGGCAATGCTAAGCATAATCCAATAAGCCCGGCCGGGGGAAAGTGGCCCGGATCCTAGTATGTCGGCGGCATCGTGCTCATGTGGATATTGCTCAATCGCCTTGCTGAGGAATTGATACTGCTCAGGGCTGTAGAGGTCGGGGACGAATTCTTCCACACTCATGCTCCTCATCATGGTGTGAAATTCGGCGACAACTAGACCCATGGCTTCCGCTTGCTTCGCCATTTGTTCGCGCATCTGCCCCGGAGGATCGACAAACAGTTCGGCTATCCCACGCCAATGGAGCAAAAGTGCGTAGCAACTGATGAACGCTGCCACGCTGAGCAGGTGCCCGACCTTCGAGGAAGGCCAAATCACTGTCCGCCGACTCCGCCAGCATGTGCGTGACGATGGTCACCAGAAACCAAATTGTTAAGACTGGATAAAAGTCGGCTCTGCGCAATCGGGATTGCTTCATCAGGAAAAGGACTCTTCGGAAATGAGATGGATTTCCTCTTCCCGGGTCGGATGCGGGAATCGTAATTCCCTGGCATGCAGCCCAATCCGACGTCCAGCCATCGCCGACTTAGCGCCGTATTTCAAATCCCCCATCAACGGCAAACCCAACTCCACGCAAGCCAAGCGTAGTTGATGGGCGCGGCCAGTGATGGGCTCAAGTTCGAACAAGGTCTTTCCGCTTTCAACCGAAAGCACCCGCCATCGACTCCGCGCCTCGCGAGCTCCATCCACCTCCGGTGTAGGCACCGCCCGCACAATGTTTCGCTGACGATCTTTCACCAACCACTGCGTGACTTCGCCGTGCTGACCAATAGATAAAGTTGGCGCTGCGTCACTGATGCCGCGGTAAATCTTGCGGACCTTGCCATCGCGCCACGCCGCACTCAGCCGACTTGCGCCTTTACTGGTCCGACCAAAGACAACCACGCCCGATACCGGTCGGTCGAGTCGATGCACCACACCGAGGAAGACGTCGCCAGGTTTGTTGTACTCGCGCTTGATCCACGCTTTGGCCCAATCGCTCAGGGCTTGGTCGCCGCTTGCGTCCGGCACCACCGGCATGCCAGCGGGTTTGACCACGGCGATGACGTGGTTGTCGCAGTGAAGGATTTCAGGCACGGAGGTATCGGGCACAGAAGCCGCAGGGCAGCAACCGACCACTTGCCTCTTCCAAACCACCAGCACCGTTCCAACCGCTGGCGTCTTCGGGCAGCGCAAGTTCGCCGGTCTCGACCTGGCCGCTGCCGAATTCACGCAGCATGTTTTCGAAGGCGATCGGCGAGTAGCCAATAGCGTAGGTGGACAGAATCAACCACGACGGCCGATCCGGGTCGAGCAGCTGGCGGCAGGCGTCCAACAGCGGTGCGATGTGCTGCTCAAATTGCCACTTTTCCCCCTTGGGACCGCGGCCGTAATGGGGCGGATCGAGCAAAATTCCGGTGTATTTCCGCCCTCGGCGCACTTCACGCGCGGCGAATGCGGCGGCGTCATCGCAAATCCAGCGGATGGCACGTTCGCCTAGACCGCTGAGTTGAGCGTTTTCGGCGGCCCAGGTGATCGATGATTTGGAGGCATCGACGTGGGTGACGTCGGCTCCGGCTTGGGCGGCAAGAATGCTGGCAACTCCGGTGTAACCAAACAGGTTCAGGACCGTCTGCTTGGTAGAGGAAGAACTGTTTTGACCCTGAAGCTGCTGACCTACCCAATGCCAATTGGCAGATTGCTCCGGAAACAAGCCCACATGCTTGAATGGCGTGGGGCGGATCTGCACTCGCGCGTCAAACACGTCCATTTCCCACGGCTTGGGTCCGCGCTTGCCGCCGCCACCGGCTTGCCACCGCCCACCGCGGTCGGATTCACGCACGAAGCTTAGGTCTGCCCTCCGCCACGCTTGGCGGTCCAGCCGGGGGTGCCAAAGTGCCTGCGGATCGGGTCTGCGCAACACAGAATTTCCGAAGCGCTCCAGCTTTTCGCCATTGCCAGAGTCCAACAGCTGGTAGCCCGGAAAGGAAGGGTGTGGGAATGCAGCCACGAGCCGAAGGATACTCCCGAGGCAGAAAAAACGCAGAATGTTCAGATCGAGGAAAATTGGTTGTTCCGGGTCCATGAATATTTGGAGGTAAGGTCCAAAATTTCATGGATGGCCGAGGATCGATAGACGAGAAATTCCCCTGACGGGATCTCCCTCAAATCGCCCAATAGAAGCGAAGGATAGCCCTTTCTTAAGGGCGAAAAGGGGTTAAGTTATGGGCCATGCCGGTAGTCTTCGTACCCAAGGAAACTGCTCCGGGCGAAACTCGTGCTGCTGCCACCCCCGAAACCGTCGCCAAGATGGTCAAAATGGGGCTGGAGGTACGTGTAGAGCGCGGAGCCGGAGAAGCGTCGTCCTTTTTGGACCCCACCTATACCGATGCCGGAGCCACTTTGGTGGACACGGTTTCGGCTGGGCTGGATGGCGCCGACCTGATTCTGCAAGTGGACCCTCCCACGCCGGAAGAAAGCGCCGCGTTGCCCAAGGGCTCCGTCGTCGTCAGCTTCTTGCAGGGAACCATTCACAAGGAAGTCGCCACAGCGCTCATCAGCGCTGGAGTCACCTCCTTCGCAATGGAATTGGTTCCGCGGATCACCCGTGCCCAAAAGATGGACGCGCTGTCCTCGCAGGCGAACATCGCCGGCTACAAGGCGGTGCTGCTGGGGTCGACCAACCTCGGCAAGTTCTTCCCACTGCTGATGACCGCTGCAGGCACCGTGAAGCCGGCCAAGATCGTGATCTTTGGTGTTGGCGTTGCTGGCCTGCAAGCCATCGCAACGGCTAAGCGCCTCGGCGCGATTGTTTGGGCAACCGACATTCGCCCAGAGGTCAAGGAACAGGTCGAATCGCTGGGCGGCAAGTTTATCGACGTTGCGCCTGACGAAGGAACAGACGAGGAAAGCGTCTACGCCAAGGAAGCTAGTGACGATTACAAGAAGCGCCAGGCGGAAGCCGTCGCTGCCCACGTTGCTGATGCCGACGTAGTCGTAACCACCGCTCAAATTCCTGGCCGCCAAGCGCCGATGCTGATTCCCGAAGCGATGGTCAAGTCGATGAAGCCGGGTTCGGTCATCGTCGACATCGCGGTCGCCCAAGGCGGCAACTGCGAACTGTCGGAACTTGGCAAAGTAGTCAAGAAGCACGGCGTCACTTTGGTCGGCGAAGGCAACTTGCCTGCCACCGTGCCAACACACGCGACCGAGCTTTACGCCCGCAACGTGCTGCAAGTTGTGCAGCACCTAGTACCCACGCCGAAGGCTTCGGAAGAAGGCGGCGAAGTACCCCCACTTCAGGTCGTGCTCGACTTCGAAGATGAAATCACTGACGGCTCAGTCGCGATCCACGCTGGCGAAGTCCGTAACGAACCGCTGCGCGAGGCACTCGGTGCCGCCGTGGCTTCCTAACTGAGCCCCTGACCACCCTGTACAAATGCTGGTTCTCCTGCTGTTTGTCTTCGTCCTGGCAATCTTCACCGGCTTCGAGCTGATTACGAAGGTGCCGCCGACGCTGCATACCCCTCTGATGTCGGGCGCCAACGCGATCTCGGGCATCACCATTGTTGGTGCATTGATTTGCGCCGACGCGGAGTTTGGCACGGAAGCCAAAGTCCTTGGATTCCTCGCCATCGTCTTCGCCACCATTAACGTGGTCGGCGGCTTCATGGTGACCGACCGCATGCTTGGCATGTTTGCCTCTAAGAAGAAGAAAGGCTGATGAGTACTCTCGCTGGTGTCGTTTACTTAGTCGCCACGGCCCTCTTCATTTTCGGGGTCAAGAACCATTCCAACGTCCGCACCGCTCAAAAGGGCAATCAGTTGGCCGCGCTCGGCATGTTAGTCGCCGTGGTCACCACCCTGGTCGCCTACTCAGGCTTGGATTGGACCATCGTCATTGCCGGCTTGGTTGTCGGCGGTGGCATCGGCGGAATTTACGCCAAGAAGGTCGAAATGACCGGAATGCCAGAGCTAGTTGCGTTGTTCAACGGTTTCGGTGGATTGGCTTCGGTGTTAGTCGCGATGTCAGATTACTGGGGTCAATACTTGGATAAGGCCGATTCGGCAATCTCTGTGGCATCAAGCATGCCCTTCATTCCGGATGATAGCCCCGCACTCGGCTGGCCGATTTGGTCATTCGCAGTGATCCTGTCAGTCCTAATTGGCTCGGTTACCTTTACCGGTAGCTTGGTCGCGATGGGCAAGTTGTCAGGCAAGATTGCTGGCAAGCCGATCATTCTGCCTGGGCGTCACTTCATCCTCGGCGCGCTATTCCTAATTGTCCTCGGGGCTTCCTGGTACGCATGCTTTAACGGCATGGGCTCAGACGGGGCATCTGGCTTGATTGCTTTAGCTGCAGTCGCGGGCCTCATCGGCATCCTGGCAGTCATCCCGATTGGTGGCGCTGACATGCCCGTGGTGGTGTCGCTGCTGAACTCATACTCGGGTATCGCAGCATCGATGGCTGGATTCGTCATCGGCAACGCTCTGCTGATCACCGCGGGTGCATTGGTTGGTGCTGCAGGTCTGATCCTGACCATGATCATGTGCAAGGCGATGAACCGCTCGCTCGGCAACGTGTTGATCGGTGGCTTCGGCGACGCTGAAGTCAGCGAAGACGCGCGCGACTACACCAATGTCAAGCAAGCCTCGCCAGAAGAGGCAGCAATGGTGTTGGAAGCAGCATCCAGAGTGATCTTCATCCCTGGTTACGGCATGGCGGTGGCTCAAGCACAACACGTGGTCAAAGAACTCGGCCAAGTCATGGAGAAGATGGGCGCCGAAGTCTCCTACGGCATCCACCCCGTCGCCGGCCGTATGCCTGGTCACATGAACGTGCTTCTCGCCGAAGCCGACGTCCCGTACGAGCAGCTGCTTGAACTGGAGAAAATCAACGGCGACTTCAAGAACACCGACGTCACCGTCATCATTGGCGCCAACGACGTGGTCAACCCTGAAGCCATTGAAAATCCGAAAAGCCCGATCGCTGGCATGCCGATTCTGAACGCTCACGAATCTGGCACCGTGCTGATGATCAAGCGCTCGTTGTCTCCTGGCTACGCAGGCATCAAGAACCCACTGTTCGAACGCGACAACACGCTGATGTGTTTCGGCGACGGCAAGGAATTCTTGGTCGGCGTGCTCGAAGAGCTCAAGGAACTCTAAGTCTGATTCACCGATCATGGCAATAAGTTCGCCTCAAACCGGCTTGGCCTAGCGCATGCGTCTGGGACTCGTCTTAGTTTGGACCTTAATCTGCGGCCTCCTACTCATGGGGGCCGCAGTTTTTGGTATAGGCTCCAGCATTCGACAAATGAAAATTGGCGCCTGGGCAACGCGCATATGGTCGCACGGAGTCATCCGCGCCTTAGGCATTAGACTCAAAGTCCACGGCAACCGCCCGCCGCGCGGCAGTTTCACCGTCAGCAATCATGTCACTTGGCTAGACATCGTGGTGATGGGTTCTTCCTGCACCTCGAACCAAATCGCCAAACATGAGTTATCCAAACTCCCCTTCCTCGGTTTCTGCTTCCGCATCGCTGGCACCATGTTCATCAATCGCGAATCCCGCCGCGATGCCCATCGCCTTGCTGCCGAACTCAAGGACTACATGGCAGCTGGCTTAACCATTTCGATGTTCCCTGAAGGCGGCTGTGGCAATGGCGTCGAACTCGGCAAATTCAAATCTTCGCTGCTGGCTGGTGCCGCCGAATTAGGCACCCCGTGCATTCCGGCCGCCATTCACTACGACCTCAAAGAAGTCGTTTGGTGCGACGGCTCCGGCTTGGGCGCTCACGCCATGCGTTTAATGCGCGCCAAAGCCGCACGTCGCGGTGGTAGCTCGCCCGACCAATACGGCGCTATCGCCCGCCTTTGGCACTCAATCGTTGGCCGCCCCATCGAGGTCAACCTCACCTTCGGCGACCCCATTCTCTGCGACAGCAGAAAAAAACTCACCGCCGACCTTGAGTCAGCGGTGAGTGAGATGTTTCGGCCGATGGGTGAAGGCGGTTCCAGCTAGAACCGGCACCAGCCGCTGGATTCGATTACCGAATTCGGTTAGGAGTTAGAAGCCGCCGCGGTTTCCGCCGCCGCTACCCCCGCCTGATCCGCGTCCACCGCCGCTGTCGCCACCGCGATCGCCGCCGCTACCCCCGCCTGATCCGCGACCACCGCGGCCGAAGCCGCCGAAACCGCCGAAACCGGAGCTCATGCCCGAGTAAGACTCCAATTGCTGAGTGGTCAAGAACTGGCCCAGCTCAGTTTCGGTCTGGGTGCGCATGTCTTCCATGGCAGTGCGCGCCTCGGTGCGGTCAAAGGTGCCGCCGGATTCGCGCATTTCGGTCCAGTAAGCCGTCATTTGGCTGTCGGCCTCGGTCAGGACCCGCGTCATTTGGTCGCGTTGGTAGGTATCCAAGCCCAACTCTTCGGCGTAACGGTCCATGCGCCGTTCCATCCGCTCGGCTCGCTGCTGAGCCCGACGTTCTTCGCGCTCGTCTTCTTTCTCCTTTTCAATCCGGGAAAGATAAGCACCAAAGCGTTCTTCCTCTTCGGCACTAAACGGGTTGGCCGGATCTGCGATGGCAGCCAGCGGACGGCGATCCATTTCGGCGTCAGGCGGCATCATCACCGGCCGACGTCCTTCAAGGTCGCGAATGGATGCCCGAAGTGCTTCGATCGAAGCACCCAGCGCAGCATTTTCAGCGCTCATGGCTTGAAAGCGCTGCTCAAAATCATCGTTGGAGTACTCGCCGGAGGCCTCGATGGGCAACAAAGAGGAATCTGCATCGGCGCCGGTGGGACTGAAAAGAGTCCCGCCTAAGGCACCGGCGACAAATCCACCGACGACGGCAATGGCTACTAGAGGTCCAGCTTGCATGGCATGAGAAACCCGGAATGGGTTGGGGCGTTCCGTTAATTCTACCTAGGGAAGCTCAGATTGGCTTGAGCGAGTAAGCCAACAGCCGAAATCGCGAGCTTCCAGCCCGATCTAGAAGCCCATTCCCGTCAACAGCGGGATGCCGAAGAAGGCCAAAATTAGTACCAAAATGCTCACCGGTACGCCCATTTTCACAAAGTCGCCGAACTTGTAACCACCTGGTCCATAAACCATTAGGTTCGACTGGTGGCCGACAGGCGTGGCGAAACTAATCGACGATCCAAAGGCCACCGCAAGGATGAACGCACGAAGCATTGGATCAAACTCGGCGGCGGTCAGACCTTGGACCTCGTTGACCTGCTTGGCCGCCCCAATGGCGATCGGCGTCAGCAGCACGGCAACTGCCTGGTTGGAAATGAAGTTAGTCAGTACGCCGCAGACGACCAGCAAACCGCCCAATACAGCAACCGCCCCCATTCCAATCAGCGAATCAACAATGCCGCCAGCCAGGAAGCCCGCCGCACCGGAATGCTCCATCGCCTTGCCCAGGCCAATGGTGCCGACGACAAACATCAAAATCGGCCAATCGATGGACTGATAAGCCCGGCGAGTCGTCAAGCATCCGCTGGCAACCATCGCCAAAGCACCAAACAGTGCAATTACCGGTAGCAGATGAGCGCCGCCACCTACCGACGACAAACCAAAAGCAACCATCACGCCCAGCACAATGCCCAGCGCAATTCGCGCCTTGCCGCGCAGCACCACCCAATCGTGAGCACCCGTAAGCAGGAAAAAATCGTTTTGGGCGCGAATCCGGTTTTGCGATTCTTCATCTCCGCAAACCAACAACAAGTCGCCGACGTGCAACACCTGCTTCGACGCCCGTTCACGAATGTGACGACCATCGCGCAGCACCGCGACCAAAATCGCGCCGTAATCCCCCCAGATATGCACATCGCCAACGGTGCGGCCAACAATTGAGGAGTGCGGCGCCAACGCCAATTCAAAGAACTGCATGCTCTTTGGATCGAAGCGGGATTCGGCCAACAAGCGCAAGCCAAACTCATCCTGCAGTCCGGCCAAAGTATCGACATTGCCGCGCAACATGATGACGTCGCCGTCTTCGATGTTTTGATCGGTGTATGGCGGCATGACCATGGTGTCTTCGCGCGCGTAGAACAGCAGCTCGGCGCGACTTCCGGAAAACACCTCGTCGTAGGGGCGCCCCAAGAGCGGCGATCTTGGGCTGATCGTCAACTCGGTGACGTATTCCCGTGTGCCGGGCCCAGCCATCATCGTCGACAAAGACTGGCGCTCGGGCAGTAAACGGCGCACAAAGACGGCGATGAACAATACGCCTGCCAGCAGGATTGCGCTGCCTACTGCGGTCATTTCAAACATGCCCAGTGGCGCATAGCCAGCCTCTTCCGCCACACCTGATACCAGCAGGTTGGTCGAGGTTCCGACCAAGGTCACGGTGCCACCAAGAATCGAAGCGTAAGCCAGTGGAATCAACAACCGCGATGCCGCCACCCCGGTGTCCTTGGCCATGCCAATCAAAATCGGAATGAACACCACCACTACGCCGGTGTTATTCAAAAACGCGGAGAGCACACCGGCAATCAGCGCCACCAAAAACACCATGCGCCGCTCCTTGTTGGCGCTGAATTTCATCACCCAGCGAGCGATGAACTCGACCGCGCCGGTTCGGGTCAAACCCTCGCCGATGACATACAGCGATGCAATGGTCAATACCGCACTGTTGCCAAATCCAGACAGTGCATCCTTGGCGCTGAGCAGGTGCTCGCCAGGATCGAAACCACTATCAAATACCCGCAGACATTCACCGATTGCAACCAATGCAACCAGCACGCCGATGCCGATTGCATCCAGCGTCGCCTTTTCCTTGATCAGCAAAATCAAGAGCAGCACAGTGACCGCGAGTACCGGGGGGCCCGAAATCTCCACGAGACGATACTAGCAGTCCATTAAACCGTGCTTAAGCGAACCGCGGTGACCTTGTATTCGGGTACACCGATTTCCGGGTCTTTGGCATCGCCAGTGAGCAAGTTGACCCGCGCTTCGGCATAGTGCATGCCCATCCAAACCACACCTGGGTGGACTCGGTCCGTGACCTCGGCGCAAACCTCGATAGCGCCACGCCGGGATTGCATGCAGATGGTTTGCCCATGCTCAAATCCGAACTCGCGAGCATCTTCCGGCGAGATCTCTACAAACGGTAGTTGTTGTTTTTGCACCGATCCGGAACTACGCCTGGTCATGGTGCCAGCGTTGTAGTGGAACAAGGTGCGGCCGGTGGTCAGCAGTGTGGGGAACTCGGAGCAAGGCTCTTCACCCGGCGGAATGTGATCGACGGCATAGAGCAAACCCTTGCCGCGCAAGGGAGCGCCCTGGTGCAAAAATTTGGTGCCAGGATGACTGGTATCCGGGCACGGCCACTGCAAGCCGACGTCGCCGATGCGATCGTAATGGATGCCGCTGAACTTGGGACTCAGCGCGGCGAATTCGTCCCACACCTGCTCGGGGTGGTCGCCGCCCCAATCATGACCGAGGGTCAAAGCGACGTCCATCAAGATGCGCAGATCGGTGCGCGCGTTGCCCGGTGGATAGACACTTTTGCGCACCCGCTGCACCCGCCGCTCGGAGTTGGTGAAGGTGCCGGATTTTTCGGCGAAGCAGGAAGATGGCAAAACTACGTCGGCGTATTTGCGCGCGGTTTCGGTCAGGAAAATATCTTGGCTGACGACGAAATCCACCTGCTCAAATCCCTTTTCGACATGACCGCAGTTCGGCTCCGAGACGATCGGATCTTCTCCCATGATGTAAAACGCTTTGACCGTGCCATCGTGCATGCCGGACATCATTTGGTCGAGGCGCAAGCCGGGCACCGCTGGCACATCCACCCCCCAAGCATCGGAAAACTTCTGCCGCTCTTGGTCATTCTCGACGGCTTGGTAACCCGGCAAGAACACCGGACTGTTGCCCATGTCATTGCAACCCTGCACATTGTTTTGGCCGCGCAACGGATTGACGCCCGCCGCCTCGCGACCGATGTGACCCGTGATCAAAGCCAAGTTCGAAAGCGCGCGAACGTTGTCGACACCACAGATGTGTTCGGTCACGCCAAGGGTGTAATAAATCCCAGCCTTCTCGGTGGTGGCATAGGCGCGCGCCGCTTGGCGAATGAGGTCGGCAGGCACTCCGCAAACCTCCGCCGCGCGCTCCGGCGGCCACTCGTTTGCCGCTGCCGCGAACTCGTCGAAATTTTCGGTTAGGTTTTCGACGTAAACATGATCTTGTAATCCTTCCTCAAGGATCACGAAAGCAATTGCATTGAGCAACGGGATATCCGTCCCCGGTGTCAACTGCAAATGAATATCCGCATGCCGCGCCAACCAAGTTTTGCGCGGATCGGCAACCACCAACTTGGCGCCGCGCCGCAATGCCTTTTTCATCCGCAGCGCAATCACCGGATGCGCTTCGGTGGTATTGCTGCCAATCACAAACATGCAATCGGTGTCTTCGATTTCAGCAATCGAGTTCGTCATCGCTCCTGCACCTAATGACCTGACCAGGCCGTATACCGTTGGCGCGTGTCATGTCGCCGCGCAACTATGCACGTTGTTGGTGCCAATCGCCGCTCGCGCCAGCTTCTGCAAGGTGTAAACATCTTCGTTCGTGCAACGACTGCTAGCCAAAAAGGCGACGGAATCCGCCCCGTGTTGACGCTTAGCATCGGTCAATCCATCGGCAGTGCGCTGCAAGGCTTCTTGCCAACTAGCTGGGTGCAATTCCCCGTCATCCCGACGCACTAGCGGCTCAGTCAGTCGTTCGGAATGATGAATGAATTCAAATGCGAACTTTCCTTTGTTACATAAATTCCCTTGATTGGAGCCAACGCCAACTTCGGTCGTAACCTTGACCACTTTTCCATCTTTGGCATTCAAATCCAATACACATCCAACGCCGCAATAGGTGCAAACACTGCGAGTCTTTTCGCATTCAGCATCTGCAACAACCGTCGGCCCCCCAACCGGCACGCATTCGCCTTGGTCGGATTCGTCCAATACCGCCTGTTTCTCATACAACGCACCGGTCGGACAAGTCGAAACGCAACCACCACACAACTCACAACTGGTATCCAAAAAGCTCTGCCGATCCGTCGGCTGCACACCTGCACCCGCCCCTTGACCGACATGCTCTAACGCACTGCACTGCATCACTTCATCGCAGTAGCGCACGCAGCGATCACACAAGATGCAAGCACCCGGGTTAAACCCAATCCACTGATTGCGATCGTCATAAGCCGCGCGCCGACCCAATCGAAGTAACGGCGCCCCGAACTCTCCACTGGCCGCACCGTCACCGATGGCGGCGCCGTCGCTCAATTCCAAGCCATGCTCGGCAGCCATCTGCTGCAACTCGTTCGGCTTCACGCCGACGTCTTCGTAATGCTCGGTCAGCAACATGTCGAGCATGGTGCGACGTAAGCGCTGCAAGTCGTCGCTGTGGGTTTGCACCGTCATGTCGGCGCTGCACTTGGTTTTGCACGCTGGCACTGGCCGCGGCGCACCATCGACTTCGACCAAGCACATGCGGCAGCCGCCATAAGGTTCCAGACGGTCATCGTGGCACAAGGTCGGGATGTCGATTCCCTGCTGCCGCGCTGCTTGCAACAACGTGGCGCTGGGGTCGACTTCGACGGGCTGGCCATTCAGGCTGAGGCGAATCCGGCTCATTGCTGCCAGTTTAGCCGACCCGTCTTCCCTATTTGGCAACGTCGACCGGGGGAACGTCGACCGGGGCAAAACGACGAGTTGCCTTCCCGCAAGAGGTTGCGAGCCGCCGAGCTCCGCTCGCTGACTCAGGTGGCTTACTCAGGTGGCTTACTCAGGTGGCAGGCTCAGGTGGTCGGTTCAGGTGGCGGCTCGGGTGGCGGCTCGGGTGGCGGCTGCTGCCCCAATACGTGCTGCAACGAAGACAGTAACGAAGCTCCAGTTCCGATCAAAAGCAAACCCGTGAGCACGCCAAACCCCATCGCAATGCTGTTGGTCCGGAAGACGTCGTTGACCAGAGTTTGACTGGGCGTCAGCAGCAGCGCACTTCCCATAATCAGCGACG
>CAZMDZ010000033.1:0-17742 GCA_964565175.1 uncultured Planctomycetales bacterium | reverse complement strand
GGTCACTGCCACATTAGGCTGGAAAGGCGCCTCGTAACCATAAACACCGACGTGATCCGCCCGCAGCGAATCAATCGAAATTAGCAGCAGGTTTTTGGCTTCGCCGACGGCTTGCTGCTGCTGACCTTCCGCTTCTTGTTCGCCGCAACTTGCCGCCAACATGCAGAGCGCAAGAGCAGCTACTCGGTGCAGGTTCATGCTTAATAGCCTGACTTCAGAGGAATCGGGAAGGCGGCGAAGGGCGGAATGCGGAAGCTGGAAGCAGATCCCACCTCAGCGGCCTCGGTGTATCCCAATGCCTTCAAGGTTTGGATTTCCTCGGCACTCATGGCTGGAGGCCAGCGTTCCGATGAATGAGATTGACTCAACCCATTTTGAATCTGTTGCAAGCGGCGGTATTCCACCACGTAACGATCGAGAGCACCAGCGAACTCAGGATGAGTTAAAGGCAATGCTTTACGTTCCATTGGATCAGACTGACGATCAAAGAACATGTAATGAGTTTGCCCTCCACCATGTTTGGGGAAGCCCGCGCCCTGACGGAACCGTGGCGCTTGAGTGGAGCCGTCGGCAAAGGGTTGCGGTGTTTGCATCACTCGCTGGATGGTGAAACGCTGATCGCGCCACATTTCTCTTGCTTGGGCACTCCACCGCTGGGGGCCAGCTTGACCAAGTTGGCTTAAATTCGAAACCATTCCGCGTGGAGCGGCGTTGTCATTCTCAATCAATTCGCGTACCGAAATACCCTGCACGTCGGCCATTGCTGGAAGACCAGCAAGATCAACCAAGCTAGGCGCAAGGTCGTAAAGGCGCATCACGTTGTTCACTCGCTTGCCTGGGGCGGCATTTCCTGGGATTCGCAAGATCAAAGGGATCTTGCACACCTCGGTCCATAGCGTCGTGCGGTGGCCAATATTGTTGTGCTCAAAGAACTCATCGCCATGGTCGGCGATGATCGCGATGATCGTGTTTTCGTAAATCCCCAGCTCTTTTAAGCGCTTGACCACTTGGCCAATATGGCGGTCGACCCAATGGATTTCGGCGTCGTACCAAGCCATGATGTGCCCGAGATCTCGCTCATTGATGACTCGCTGGTACTGGCGAGTTTTTGGATTTTGAACCCGCACTGCTGGGTTGAAGTACCAGCGATCCGGCGAAAAGTTGCCACTGTAATTCGGGTCAAACTTTTTGCCCAATCCCGGCTCCATCTTCTCGGGAATGTGATCGTAATGGGCGTCAAAATAATGCAGGAAGAGGAAAAAAGGATCTTCTGACGCCATGTCAAGAAAGTCCAAGCCATGTTCATTAATCCGCGGCGAGGTGATGTCCTCGTGCGACAAGCGGTCGCGGATCGAAATGCGTTCCATCTCGGTAATGGTTGGATCTTCGCCGCGAGAGGCCTTTTCGTCAGAGAACTTTTGCAGCTCGCGAGCCACCTCACTTTCCGACATCATGCCCGAGGCATAGAAATCAAACCCCTTGCCAAATCCATACTTGGGGTCCAAATACGGCCCGCTATAAAATCCTGCCGTCTGGTAGCCATTGGCTTGGAACTGCTCAGCCAAAGTGGTGCGCTTGGGATCGACCTTGATGTAGTCATGGACCACGCCATGGGCGCCGTCGGTCAAGCCGGTCATCGCCGACATGTGCGACGGCAGCGTCCAGGAACTGGTTGCCCAAGCTTGGTCAAAGACCACACCTTCACTGGCCAGCAAATCGATGTTCGGCGTGACCTCAACGGTCGGCGCGTACTGCGGCACGTGGCCATAAGCCCCCAAACGATCTTGGCGCACCGAATCCAAACTAATCAGCACCACGTTGTAACGTTCGCCGCTGCCAGCTTTCGCCGCACCGTTTTGAGCGTTGCCATCGGCGTCGGAATCCTGCCCGCAAGAAACGAAAAGCAGGGCGCAAAACAACCAGCAGGCCAACAGCCAATGCGAGCTACCTGAGCCACTAGCCAGGCGAAATCGGGAATCAGAGGTCAACATCGTTTATTCAGGGCGGGGGAGGACGACGACGGGAATGCGCACTTGCGGAGTGTCTTCCGAATCCAAAATGAGGAGCAGTTCCCCTTCCAAACGTTCGGCCGGGGCTTGCGCTACATCCAATTGAACAACATAAGACCTGCCAGCCTCCAATGCTTCACTGCGTACCTGCACCAATCCTTCGGGCAGCCCAGTCAACGCGGCGGTGGTCAAAATCACATCAACGGTTGCCGAAGTGCTGCCAATGTTCACCGTCTGCTCACTCTTGCCATCGGCGTCAGGGCGCAGCACCACCTTGTGCGGCGTCCAGTCGACATCAGGGGTGGCGATGCCGGTGACTTGGAGGGTTAACTCAGGGGAATGCTGCAAGTCGGTGCGCACTGGAATCGAAACCTGGAAGGGTCCTATCGGTAAAGCTTCCGGCGCCTGGAACTCAATGTTGAAGCTGGGAACGGCAGCTCCCTCGATGGTGCGCACATTGATCTCCCAGCCATCGATCTGTTTGGGAACGATCAATTCAAAATCTTGCTCGTCGTGAGCTTTGACCGAAGCAAATCCTTGGGCGCGGGCGGTGGCGCCAACTCGGCCAAGGTCCAAGCCCCAAGGCTCCAGCCAAAACGGCGTCCAGACGTCGACCGAGTATTGGAGAATCATGCCGCGGGCCCCTTCTACGATCAGGGCAAAAGAATCCGTGCGGCGCGAAACGGATCGACGATTGCGGGCGGTATCGAAGAGCACCTCTAGCTCGGCCCGTTCCTTGGGCTGCAAAACCACATCCAGCTGGCCGCCGTTGACTTTACGCGGAGTGAAATTTGGCCGATCCGGCAAATGAAGGGTCAAGGTGGTGCAGCTGCAATTGGCTGGCCCAATGCGCATGAGCCGTTTCGGCTGGTCGGAAGCGTTTTTGATCTTGAATACGCCGGTTGTACTTTCGCCAAAAGTGACCCGCTCCAAGTTCATGTGCATCGGCATGATTTCCAACCCGGAGTCTGTCAGGGTCGAATTGCTTGGGGGGTCGCCGCAGGAGCCTATCAGCATCCAAGCCAATGCCATGGCGATGCCAAGGCTGGCTTTGGCGAGCTTGCTCGCAAGGTGAAGAACTTCCGCATTGTGGACGTTTGTAAGCATCACAATTACTCGTATCCTACGCGCGCGGGGCGGTTTCTACACCTTGGATCAAGCAACCCCAACCACTCTTGGTTGGAAGGCTTTCAGCCACCGGCTGGAACCAGCGGCATCGGTAAGGGTTCGAGCGGCAGGCTTGGCTCATCCACTTGCGGCGACGGTTGAAAATCGGCATAACCAAGCGCTTCCAGCTCGGCGGCTTCGACGGGGTCCTGCTCCTGCGAAGCCAACCGCAAGGGAAACTCTGAGCGCGGCAACTCGGCGCGACGCAATTGCCGGATTTCAAAATCCTTGGCCATGCGTTGAACGGCGATGCGATAACTTTCTTGCTTAGGCGAAATCGGTTTGGATTCGGTTGGATCAAGCAGGCGATCGTAAACCAAATAAGCGGGGGAGTCGTCGGGGTAAAGCTTTTGGACCAATTGGAAGGTTTTGCGCTCGGTGGTGCGCAGTGAAAACGGGCGCATCACGGTGTAGCGTTCGCCTCGCCAGCATTCGCCAAGGTGCAAGCCTTGGGCGGAATTGGCAATGAGATGCGAAAACACGCCGCTCGCTCGATCAACTGGATTGGGGGAAAGGCGGGTGTGCCCCATCGGCTGTTGCCACGACTGGCCGAGCAGCATCGCATCAAGCACGGTCGGAGCGACGTCCATCATTGCTGTCAGTTTGCGGTTGCGGCCTGAACCGGCTTCGGCGCCGGGGACATGCAACAAAAATGCCATTTCCGTCAGCTCAGGATAAAGCGAAGTTTGATGGCCGATGCCGCCATGATCGAAGAATTCATCGCCATGGTCGCTGACCACTGCAATCACGGTGTTGTCTGCGAGCCCAAGCTGGTCAAGCTGATCCAAAATGAGGCCGATGTGGCGGTCCACCCAATGGACTTCGCCGTCGTACAAAGCTTGCACGTGTTGTAAATCCCGTTGCTGGATGCGGCGCTCAAAGGGCGGTTCCAAGTTGCGCACCGACGGGTTGCTCAGCCAATTGCGGCCATTGATGGCGCCGCTGAAATCCGGGTCGAAGAGCGTTCCTAGGGTGGCGTCCCCTTGCTCGGGAATGTAATCAAAGTGGACGTCGAAGTAATGCAGGAACAAGAAGAACGGCTCCTCCTGTTGCGCTGCTTGCTGCAGCAACTGCTCTGCTTTTTGATTGACCCGAGGCGAAGAAACATCGCCCACCATCGCTTGCCGACGCAGCGTTTCCAATTGCTCGCTGGTGGGTGGTTCGAGGCCGTTCGCCTGTCGCCGCTGGACCCATTTTTGAAGTTGCGCCTCCAACTCGGGCGGCTCTTGCAGCGCCGCATGATATTGCTCAAAACCCCGGTCAAAACCCCAACGTGGCTTGAGGTAGGGGCCGCTATACACGCCGTAGCAACGGTAGCCTTGTTCGCTCAAAAACTCCGCCAAGGTCTGCTGGGCAGGATCCAGACGGTAGTCCTCATTGACCACCCCATGGCCGAGATCGTCCAGGCCGGTAAACAGCGAAGCGTGGGCTGGCAAAGTCCACGAGGTGCTCGACCATGCTCGGTCAAAAACAATAGAGTGTGCTGCCAACCGATCCAAATTGGGCGACGTCGAGAGGTGGGGAGCAAACAGTGGTAAGTGGCCATAAAGCCCAAGTCGATCCCGCCGCAACGAGTCGATCGAGATCAGTAACAAATTGCTCGGACCCGCGACCGGGCTGGTCGCAGAGCCATGGGTATTGGAATCGCCGCAACCAACGAGCCAAAGCGAGAGGGCAAAGAGAAGGATTTTTTTCATCAGCAACCGGCTTATTTGTCGCCACCACCCGTATCCTAAGCAAGCGGGAGGTTCCTCTCCCCGCTCCCTCAACCCTTGCCCATCATGTCTGCGGTTTACTCCTACGCTGGCCACCAAGACCCTGAAATTCATCGCATCCTGCTCGCCGAGCTGCAGCGACAGGAAGATCAAATCGAGTTGATCGCAAGCGAAAACCAGACCAGCCTCGCGGTCATGGACGCGGTCGGCTCGGTGCTGACCAACAAGTACGCCGAGGGCTATCCCGGCCGACGTTATTACGGCGGGTGCGAGCACGTCGACGAGGCCGAATCCCTGGCCAAGGATCGACTGGTGGAATTGTTCGACGCCGAACGCGCCAACGTGCAACCCTCCAGTGGTTCCCAGGCCAACCAAGCCGCTTTGCTGGCCTTAGCCGAACCAGGGGCCAAGATTCTGGCCATGGACCTGAACCATGGCGGCCACCTCAGCCACGGCCATCCGAAGAACCTCAGCGGCATTGCTTATGAGTTCTCTCATTACGGGGTTTCGCCCAAGGACGAGCGCATCGATTACGACGCGGTGCGCAAGCAAGCCCAGGAGGTCAAGCCGGCGGTTTTGCTGGCCGGGGCTTCGGCTTATTCGCGCACTATTGATTTCGCCGAACTGGCGAGCATCGCCAAAGAAGTTGGTGCTGCGTTCATGGTCGATATGGCGCACATCGCTGGCTTGGTTGCTGCTGGCGTGCACCCCTCGCCCGTGCCCCATGCCGACGTCGTGACGATGACTACCCACAAAACTTTGCGCGGCCCGCGCGGCGGCGCCATCGTTTGCAAAAAGGAGTGGATCAAGAAGATCAACTCAGCGGTATTCCCCGGCATGCAGGGTGGGCCGCTGATGCACGTTATTGCGGCGAAAGCAATCGCTTTTGGAGAAGCTTTGCAACCTGCCTTTAAGGATTACCAGCAACGGGTGGTCGACAATGCCCAAGCCCTGGCCAGCGGATTGCAGCAACGCGGTTGTCGATTGGTGTCGGGCGGCACCGACAATCACCTGATGATGGTGGATCTGCGCGGCCCAGAAGGGCCGGGTATCACAGGCGCCGTTGCCGAAGATGTTTTGCATGCAGGCGGCATCACTGTGAATAAAAACTTGATCCCGTTTGATCCAGAGAAGCCGATGCTCACTTCTGGAATTCGAATTGGAACTCCGGCGGTGACCACGCGTGGATTCTCGACCGAAGATATGGATCAGGTCGCCGACTGGATGAACCAGCTGTTGCGTGAGCCGGAAAATAGCGAACTGCAGCAACGGGTTCGCGCCGAAGCATTGGCGCTCTGTCAGCAAAAGCCGATCTACCCGCAGCTGCAGTCCGAAAAAGTCTGTTAAAGGCGACTTTGTAGTGCCGCGTCTTTTTCTAGCACGCGATCGTGCTGAGAGACGCGGAAGTCATCCATGCGCTTGGCGAATGCTGGATCGGCAACGCCCAGGATACGGATCGCCAGCAAAGCGGCATTGATCGGGCCGCCACGGCCAGCGCCGACGGTTGCTACCGGCACACCACCAGGCATTTGCACGGTGGCGAGCAGCGCGTCCAAGCCACCCAATGGCGGGTTGTCGAGCGGAACACCGATGACCGGCAAGCTGGTATGGGCGGCGATGACGCCCGCGAGGTGAGCGGCGCCACCAGCGGCACAAATCATCACCCGGAAACCGTTTTCGCGGGCGCTTTCAGCGAATTGGCAGGCTTCGGCGGGAGTGCGGTGGGCGCTCAATACGCGCACGACCGGCTCAATGCCGTGTTCCTTGAGGGTTTTAACGGCAGGCTCCAAACGCTCGAAGTCCGAGTCGGAGCCCATCAAGATGGCAACAGGGGTGGTCATGGGGAACGGGGATTAAACGGATTGATTTTGCAACGCCAGCCGCAACAAGTCCTGGAAGTCGGCATTGCCGCCCAGTTCCTCACGGGCTTTGGCTGCAGCGGCGCCAGCCGCCTTGGAGGGGAAACCCAGACCGCAAAGCACCTGGGCAAGATCGTCGTGATCAGCGCCCCCGGTTGCGGCCATGGAGGGCGGAGCAGCGAGCTCGGTGAGGTGCTCGCGCAGCTCGATGATCAGTCGCTCGGCAGTTTTTTTACCGACACCTTTGATGGCGGTGAGGGCGCGCAGGTTTTCATCGAGGATGGTGCGCGCCAGTTCTCCCGGCGGCATCGCCGACAACAAGCCGAGGGCCGACGTCGGGCCGACGCCGTTGACCTGCAATAAGCGTCGGAACATGGTGCGTTCGGTCTTGCTGCCAAAGCCGAACAGGGTGTGGGCGGAATCGGTGACGTGAAAGTGCGTCCAAAGACGCACCTTGCTGTCGAGTTGCAGCGGATCCAAGGTCTGACTCGACGCCATCAGGCGATAGCCGACCACTTCCGTCGCCAGTACCACCGAATTGACGCCGACTTCCGCGACACGGCCCTGGAGGAACTCGTACACGGTGCTCAGCTAGCCAAGTTTGCCTGGGAAGGGATCAACCCTCGGGGATTTCCTTCGCCTTGCGCAGCCGCAGGCCAAACTCGGTGAGCTTGTTCTGCAGTTCGTTCAGCGAGGTGATGCCGAAGTTGGGCATCGCCAGCAGGTCTTCCTCGGCGTAGCGCAGCACATCGCCGACGCGCTGCAGGTTGAGGCGTTCGACCAAAGCGCGGTGGCAACGCACCGACAGGCTCAAGGCGGAAATCTGCAAGTCCAGAGCCTCGATTTGCTCTTCGCTCAATTCGCCCAGCCATTCCAGATCCAAGTCCGAGGCGCCGAAGCCGCCCTCGAACTCGTCGGGAACGATGAACGAGCCGTCTTCGCGACGCAGGCCAAGGCGCAAACCCTTGTGGGAGAGCACGCGCTTGATCTCGTTGAGCGAGGTCTCGCCGAAATTCTTAAACTCCAACAGTTCTGGCTCACTGCGCGAAACCAAGTCGCCCAGGGTGCGGATATCCATGTTGGCCAGGCAATTGCGGGCGCGAACCGACAACTCGAAGTCGCTGATTGGAGTGCGCAGGATCTGCATCAGCTTGTCTTCTTTGCGCTCCAAATCCTCGTCGTAGTACATGTCGAGGCTTTCGTGCGCATCCTTGAAGAACAAGCGGGCGACTGGGTTGATCGGGTCTTGACGCAAAACTGCGCCGAAGCACCCACAGGCCTTCTCGAAGTCGTTGCGGTCTTCGTAAAGCACGCCGAGGTTGATCAGCACCGAAGACGGTGTCGGCCGCAGTTGCAGCAGTTGCTCGTAATTGCGGATGGCGGCAGTGTCTTCGCCCATCAGGTCGAGACGGTAGGCCATGCGGAAGCGAGCTTGCAAGTGGTCCGGGTGTTCCTCGAGCAAGGCGCCGTAAGCGCGCATGGCGTCTTCGTATTCACCGGCTGCTTCTTGGAGCAGGGCCTGGTAGTAGGCTTGGTCGGCGGCGGTTAAATTGGCTTTGGCTAAGGCCTTTTCCAATTCTTCCCAGCTGCCGCTGAGTGCCATCGCTTCCAGTACCGTGGCGGCCATGACTGGGTCGCTCGAGCCAGCGTGCCCTTTGAGTGCATCCATGGCCTCGTGAGGCTTGGATAGCTCAATGAAGGACGAACCGCGAATGAACGCGGCCAGCTCGGCGTCGCCAGTGACGAACTCCAGGGCATAGTTGTACTGCCCAGCGACCCACGAACCAGACGCAGCCATGTCGGCGTTGTTGGCTTGACGGGCCTCGGCTACCGCAGCACGAAACTTGTCCGCGCTAGTTGCGTCGGCAAGAACGCCGTTGCGGGCGGCGAGTAGGGCGGAGGGACTTGCCGGGGGGGCGGCAAAAAAAGCGGCCGGGGAGGCCGGCGGCGAAACTAATGCTTCGATCATCAGTGCGACTCGTTCTCGACTCGTTGCGACTCTAGGGCCAAACCCGAAAAATCGGTCGCATATTGTAGTCAAAGCCCTCATCAAACGTCAAACTGAGCCGCAATGGACTGCTTTCGGATTGAAGGGGGCGCGACGCTCCAAGGTACCGTGGCCGCGGCCGGTTCCAAAAACGCTGCACTACCGATGCTCGCAGCATGCTTGTTGATGGACGGGCCAGTGCAGATGAGCCGTCTGCCCCAATTGGCCGACATTGGCACTATGCGCACTCTGCTGGCGGATTTAGGCGCTGAGATTAAGTGCTCTGAAGACCAAAGTGAGTGGCAAATCGAGTGCCCTCCGCAAGGCCCGACGGAGGCCCCCTACGAGGTGGTTCGACGGATGCGGGCGTCGGTTGCGGTGCTTGGTCCGTTGCTAGCTCGACGCGGCCGCGCCAAGGTGTCACTGCCCGGTGGCTGCGTGATCGGTGTGCGGCCGATCGATTTGCACCTCAAGGGGCTTGCCGCCTTAGGAGCAAAAATCCACGTCGAACACGGCGAAGTGGTGGCCGAAGCGCCTGCAGGGGGACTGCGAGGTGGCCAGGTTTATTTGGCGTCGCGGTGGGGGTCCACTGTGCTGGGAACTGCCAACGTCATGATGGCGGCAACCCTTGCCCAAGGCGAAACCATCCTCGATGGCGCCGCTCAGGAGCCCGAGGTGGTTGCTTTGGCCAACTTTCTCAATCACTGTGGCGCTCGCATTCGCGGCGCGGGAGGGCCGCAAATTCGGATTGAAGGGGTCCAATCCTTGAGCGGCGGCAGCGGTCGTATTCCGGCGGATCGCATCGAAACGGGGACCTTGCTCCTGGCTGGTGCAGCTACCTGCGGAGACGTCCGCGTCGACGACTGCCAACCTGATGAACTCGCCGTTTTGCTCGATATGTTTCAAACTTCGGGCGTGCCGTTCGAGCGCGGGTCGGACTGGGTGCGGGTGAAGCCGTGGCAGCAACGGCCGCGAGCATTGGATGTTTGCTGCCGTCCTTATCCGGGTTTTCCCACCGACCTCCAAGCCCAATGGATGGCTTTCTGCACCGTCGCCGAGGGTTTGGCGATGATCACCGATTCGGTGTATCCGGATCGCTTTATGCACGTCGCCGAGTTGAATCGGCTTGGCGCGCACATCCGCCGCGAGGGCGGTAGCGCTTGGATTTTGGGGCCGGGCAAGTTGTCCGGCGCTCCAGTTTTGGCCAGTGACTTGCGAGCCAGCGCCGCTTTGGTGATCGGCGGGTTGGCCGCGAGCGGCGATACCGTGGTCCGCCGCGTCTACCACTTGGACCGTGGCTACCAGCAGCTTGAGCGCAAGTTGAGGGATTTGGGGGCGGTTGTGCACCGCGAAAAAGATGAGGAAACGGTTTAAACTTAAAAGCTGAGGCGGAATGCGCCTGGTCTTGGCTCGAAGGGCTTTCTCCACAGGCTCTCATGGCGTAGAATCTTCGATCCCGCATTCCCGGCCGACGTTCTGAAGAACCGGTTGGAGCCAGCGCGCATCATGCTCGAGAACCTCACTTCATCCTTTAACCAGGTCCTGGACCGCTTCCGTGGTCAGCGCAAACTTTCGCCCAAAGAGGTCGAAGAGGGCCTGCGCGACGTCCGCCGCGCGCTTTTGGAAGCCGATGTGCATTTCCAAGTTGCCAAGCGCTTCACCAAAAAGGTGGCCGAAGAGCTGATTGGTGGCGACAAACTGAAGGGCGTTGCGGGTTCTGATCAGGCCGTCCACGCCTTCCATAAGGAGTTGGTTGCCTTGATGGGCAGCGATCAGAAGGCGCTGCCGGAAAACCCAGGGCATCCAATGGTGCTCTTGCTGGCTGGCCTTCAGGGTGCGGGTAAAACGACCACTGCCGCCAAATTGGGGCTATGGTTGCGCAAGCGCCAGAATCGCAAAGTGCTGCTTGCCGCATGCGACTTGCAGCGCCCCGGTGCCGTCGACCAATTGGTGACGCTGGGCAAACACCTTGAAATCGATGTCCACGCCGAGACCCCTGGTGAGAAGGGAGTCGATCCGGTTTCGGTTGCCAAGCGCGCGCTGAAAAAGGCCAAAGAGGGCAAGTACGACGCGCTGATTGTTGACTCGGCTGGCCGTCTACACATTGACGACGACTTGATGGCCGAGATTACTTCGGTCAAGAAAACCGTCGAGCCAGATGCCACCTACTTGGTTTTGGATTCGATGACCGGTCAGGACGCGGTCGAATCAGCCAAGGCATTCTCGGAGCAACTTGATCTTTACAGCGTCATTCTGACCAAGATTGACGGTGACGCCCGTGGCGGCGCCGCCCTGTCGGTGCGTGAAGTCACCGGCCGGCCAATTGCATTCCTCGGTACTGGCGAAACTCCGTCGGACCTCGAGGAATTCGATGCTTCCCGCTTAGCCAGCCGCATCCTCGATATGGGCGACGTCGTCGGCCTGGTCGAGAAAGCGCAAGAGTCCATCGACGAAGAAGTCGCTGCAGAGGACTACATGCGCATGATGCAGGGCCGCCTAACCATGGAGGACCTGTTGTCGCAGTTCAAAATGCTGCGGAAAATGGGTTCTATGAAGAAGTTGCTGGGCATGATGCCTGGAGCGGGTAGAATGTCCGGCCTTTTGGATCAGGTGGACGAAGGAGAAATCAAACGCATTGAAGCGATTGTTCTCTCGATGACACCTAAAGAGAGGCTTCACCCGGAGATTCTTGACGGAGGTCGGCGCAAACGCATCGCTAAAGGTGCTGGAGTGCAGGTCTCAGACGTCAATCGTCTCTATAAGTCCTTTCAACAGATGCAAAAGCAGATGAAATCGATGAGCAAGCTGATGACAGGTGGGCGCTCGAAAAAGCGCATGCTGAAACAGCTGAATCAGAAAGGCCGTCTGCCCAACATCCCCGGATTCCCTGGTCTGCGTTGACCTTACACCTTAATCCTGCAAAATAGCCTCCATGGCCGTTGTCATGCGACTCAAGCGGATGGGACGTCGTAACCGTCCTTTCTACCGCATTTGCGTAATGGACGTACGTACCCGTCGCGACGGGCGCGCCATTGAAGAATTGGGCCATTACGACCCAATCAATCCCGAAAAAGGACGCCACTTCGAATTAAACGAAGAGCGCGCCAAATTCTGGATTACCGAAGGCGCTCGTCCTAGCGAAACCGTCACTTCTTTTCTGAAGGAGCGCGGCATCGAAATTCCTGTCAACCGCCGCAAGCGGTTGCGCACTTCCAAGAAGGCCAAAAGCTAGGCCCCGGTCCTGATTATGGCCGCCGTTACCAAAAAGGTGGGCGATCTCAGGGCCCTGCTGGACCTGCTTCAGGGCGATGTCTTTGCCGTTGGACCGCGTAAGGAGAGCTTCTCGGCTCTCGAGCGGTTGATGTCTCTGGTTATCCAGGGCACCGGCAAGATGGCTTCTGCGGAAAAAGGCATTCAAGCCTTACAGGGACAGTTCGGCAACTGGAGCGAAGTGCGTGTAGCCCGCGCCTTCGAGATCCGCGATGTGCTCAAAGGCCACAGTGTGGCCTATGGCGCGGAGCGTTCGTTGCTGATCCAGGAGTATCTGCGCCGAGTATTCGGTCTGCAGAATCACCTGGAATTGGACTGGCTCTACGACGCCACTTCCGAACGCCGCGATCGCTTGCTTTCTCAATTGACCATGGCTCCAGATCACACTGCTGCAGTGTTGGACTTGGATGCCCTGGAAGAAGAGGACCAAACTCCGGTTTGCAAGCAGATCAAGCTGCTCTTCGCTCGCTTAGGGCTAGTCAAGCCCAACCCCAAAGAGGTCGACGTTCGCGCATTGCTCGAGCCGTTGGTTGATGGCGACGAGTACTACCCAAACTTCATCAAGCTGAGGTTATTGGCGCTCCACGGCGCTGATCCGAAAAACCCACAAGGACGCAGCGCTCACCTGCTTCAGGTCTTGTGGAAAGAGCGGGGCGGTAAGAACCTCAAAGCCTTTGCCGAGGCCGCCATGGAAATGGGGCTGCCGGTGGAAGGCAAATTGGCGGCAGCGTTGAAGCCTGCTCCATCCAAAAAGAAGACCGCTGCCAAAAAGACGGCGAAAAAGGCCGTCGCCAAGAAAAAGGTGACGAAAAAGGCGGCCAAGAAAAAAACCGTCAAAAAGAAAGCGGCGAATAAGTAGCCGTTGACCCGCCATGTCCGAACGCGATTCCGTCGCCATCGTTCTGGCAAGCACCTCTCCCCGCCGCCGGAGTTTGCTCTCTGCGGCGGGGTTGAGCTTTGAGTGCTTGGACCCTGGGCCAGATGGCGAATCAGCGGCTCTAGATCCGCGCCGCCGGGTGATGGACTTTGCTGGAACCAAGGCTGCCGCGGGGCATCGAATCAGGCCTGATGCCATTGTTTTAGCTTCCGATACTCTCGTTTGGTGTGAAGGCGTTTTTCTGCCTAAGCCAGTAGACCGAGCCGACGCAGTCCGCATGCTGGAATTGCTCCAGGGGCGTCGCCACCAAGTCTGGACCGCAGTCTGCGTGCGAAATGCCGCCGGCCAAATTTTCGAAGACGCCGCCGTCGCCCACGTCGAATTTGGACGAATCCCCAAGGGCGATTTAGATGGCTACCTGGCGGGCACAGAATGGGTGGACAAAGCGGGTGCTTATGGCATCCAGGGCAGCGCTGGAGAGTGGGCAAAGGTGGTCGATGGCGACATGGATACGGTCATCGGTTTGCCAGTTCAGCTGTCTCTTGAGTTGTTGCGCCAAGCTGGGGCTTGTTACTGAGCCATTTGACGCTAAAATCTTCGATCCGCTTCGCCGCGTCCTCCTTGCATAGAGATGAAAAAAGGCATTCACCCAGATAACTACCGCCCGGTCGTGTTTCGCGACCGAAACGCGGACTTCAGCTTCTTGTCGCGTTCGTGCGTACATACCGAAGAGACCGTGACTTGGGAAGATGGAGAGGAGTATCCGGTTTACAACCTGGATATCAGCTCCGCTTCACACCCGTTCTACACCGGTAGCCACAGCTTCGTAGACGCCTCTGGTCGCGTTGACCGCTTCAACAAGCGCTACAAGCGTCCATCCTCCGACTAAAGGAGGTAGAGCGCGTTTTGACGCGTTCGGCAATATGGATCTCGTCAAGATTCTGAAGGATCGGGTTCAGGCGTTCGAAGATCGTCGATCCGAGCTCGAAACCGCCATTTCAGATCCGGAACGGGCAGGCAAGCCCGATTTTCCGAAGCTTCTGCAGGAGCTAGGTGGGATCCAGAAAGTCCTTGGGCCGTGGGGGGAATTCCTTCAAACCCATCAGGCGCTGACTGAAGCTCGCGAACTCATAGAGGGAGACGATCCCGATATGGTTGAGCTTGCGCAAGAAGAGCTGCCCGAACTCGAGGCGGCTTACGCGCAGCAAGAGGAGGAAATCCTCGACCGCGTGTTAGAGGATGACGAAGACGTCGACAAGCCGGCGATCGTCGAAATTCGCGCTGGCACTGGCGGGGATGAGGCGGCCTTGTTTGCCGGTGACCTCTATCGCTTTTACACCAAGTTCTGCGAGATCAAGCACTGGAAGCACGAGCTGATCGAAGCGTCACCGACCGAGATGGGTGGCTTCAAAGAATTGGTGTTCCGGATCAAGGGCGAAGACGCCTTCCGCTTGATGCGTTACGAGAGTGGCGGCCACCGCGTGCAGCGCGTTCCCGCCACCGAGACTCAGGGAAGAATTCACACCTCTGCAGCAACGGTAGCGGTGATGCCCGAAGTCGAGCAGGTGGACTTTGAGCTGAATTCGTCCGAGTTGGAAATCTCGGCCATGCGCAGTTCGGGTCCTGGTGGTCAAAGCGTCAACAAGACATCGTCCGCCATTCGTGTGGTTCACTTGCCAACCGGTATTGCCGTCAAGTGCCAGGTCGAGAAGTCTCAACTGCGCAACAAGGAGATGGCACTGAATCTACTCCGAGTCAAGCTTTACGAGATGGAACGCGAAAAGCGTGACGCCGAGCGCTCTGACCTACGTAAGTCCCAGGTCGGGTCCGGAGACCGTAGCCAGCGGATTCGTACCTATAACTGGCCGCAGAACCGCGTCACCGACCACCGTCTAGGGGCTAACTTCAGCCTCGAGAACATTCGAGAGGGCCGATTGGACGGTATTCTGTCTGCCCTGCAAAAAGCCAAGCGCGAAGCGATGATCGCCGCGCTCTGATCCCGCCCCCCAGATCGCCATGACTAAGGAGAACGCAGACAAGTCCATCATGTCCCTCGGTGCTAATTTCGAGGCAATCGATGAAAGCCCCGCTAAGGCCGCTGATGCAGCCCCATCCACCGAAGCACAGCCAGCTGCCGCTACTGCTGCAGGTGCTGTTCCTCAACGTTCTATGGGCGTGAAAGCAGCTCCCGGAGCGGCCCCGCACGATCCGCCGTTTGGCCCCATTCGCTCCGCCAACGCTTGGGCGAGCATGGGCATGGTGATCGCCGCAGGCGGTCTGCTTGGCCCTTGGGCTCCGGATGGCGCCAATATCCTGCATGGTGGTTTACTGGCTTACACCCTGTGGTTTTTGATCCGCGGTGGTTTCCTGGCTGTCCAACGTACCGGTCAACAGTTGCCGGTCGTGCTGCCAGCTTTACTGCTGGTTTACGGCGTGTTGCGGCTGGCCTTGCCCGGCGGTGTTTCTGCGCTGGGGTGGGGTGCTACCGAAGGCCTGCTCGATGCCTCGGGCGCCATGTTGACTGCCCTTGGTGGTTTGGTCGCCATCATGATGCCAAAGGTTGCTGGCAAGAAAGACGCCAAGCTACCTCCCGCTGGCGCGCCGCTGGAATTGGATAAGCAGTTCTCGCGTTCGTTGCTGGCTTACTTGATGATTTTTGTCGGCTTGATGATGCCATGGACGGATCAAGCCAAAGGCGTAGATTCGCTGATGGGTGTGATCTCCTTGTTGCTAGCGATGCTGATGATTTGGGCGTCGTGGGTGTCAATGTGGCAGCTTTGGCAAAAACCATTGGTGATGGGCAAGATGGGTTTGCTCCTGTTCCTGGCACCGCTGGAATGCTTTGGCATTGGCGCCATCGGCCTGATTCGCTTGATGAACATCGAAAAAGAGGATGGGAGTTTCACCTTCGGTGGTGCGTATCCCAGCGATGGTCCCGTCGATTTCATGGCCTACTCCGGTGGCCCACTGTTGGTGCTCTTGGCTAGCTGTTACGCGCTCTACCTGATCGGCACTGGCGCCAAAGAAGCGATGGCAATCTCCAAGCAAAAGAAGGCCGACGAAGTCGCTGCTCGTAAGGCTGCCCGCGCGACCAAGAAGAAATAGCGCGGATGTCCTTCGATCCCTCTGGCCGCCCACAAGCTGTGCAAAAGCGCTTGTTGGCGGCCAGTCGCATTCTGGAGGGAGCGGGCATCGCAGACGCCCGCCTTGAGGCCGAAATGTTATTCGCGGCAGCCGTCGGTATCCCGCGCAAGCAGTTGTTGTGCGAGACCAACATCCATCTAACTTCCGAGCAAGAAGATCGCTTCCAGGATTGGCTGACCCGACGACTCGAAGGCGAGCCAGTGGCCTACCTCGAAGGTTGGCAAGGATTCTACGGCCTTGAATTCGAAGTCAACCGACACGTATTAATTCCACGCGCGGACAGCGAATGCCTAGTCGACGCCGCCCTAGAGTTTTTGCCTCCCGGCACCTGCGCCAAAATCGCAGACCTCGGCACTGGCTCTGGCTGTCTCTTGCAAGCCACGCTTTATCATCGCCCCAAGTGCCGTGGCCTAGCGGTCGACCTTTCTGCTCATGCTCTGCGCTTGGCAAACTGCAATGCCAAGCAGCTCGGCCTCGCCAACCGCATTCAATTCACCCAGGGCAGCTGGTTAGATTGCGTGGCCGATGCCAGCCTGCAGCTCATCCTTTGCAATCCACCTTATGTACACCCGACCGAGGCGCTCGGCCCGGGGGTTGCCGACTTCGAACCGGCGATGGCGTTGTTCACGCCCCACGAGGATCCCTATTGGGAATACCGAAGAGTACTCAGCCGCGCTCCGCAAGTGCTGACGCCTGGCGGACAGCTGCTCTTCGAGGTCGGTTATGGCCGAGCAGGTGACGTCGTCAGCCTCGGCCAGGAAGTCGGCATGGAACTGGTGCAGGTCGTGCGGGACCTTGCTGGTATTGAGCGGCTGGTCCAGTTTCGGCGGCCGCAAAAAACAGCCGGTGCTTAGCGAGCGGCAGGCCTAGCTGGCCAAGGCGCTTTCCATGTAGGACTTCAAGAAGTCCGGTGAGCCGCGCTCGAGGTGCTGGAAGAAAACCGCAATCTCGTAATGTCCCAAAGCGGGGGAGAGTCGCTCGCAACGAACGACGGCGCCTTCGCCAGCCACATAATGGTCGTCACCGCCTTCGGCATCGGGCAGAGCAATCTGGAATTGCACGCGGGTCATTAAGGGGACGGGCGCTTCAGAGTAAAAAGCTATGCCAGATTGAGAGATGTCGCGAACGCGCAGGACCTGATCGCTGCCGACCAGAGTAAGCGGCAATTCGGGAGCATTGGCTCGTGGGTGGGCGCGACGTTCTTTTTCCAGGGGAGTCACAGTTGTTTGAGGAGATTTTGGAGGTTCGTAGTGGGGGAGCTACTGCAGTAGACAGCTACACAGTAGAATGGTCTATACTGCCCGTCCATGTCCAGTAAAACCCGGGCAGACGGCTCCAAATCGCAATGGCATCCTTCAATCGCATCATTTTAATGGGCAATCTGACTCGTGACCCCGAGGTCAGGCAGTCCCAGTCCGGTACCTTCATCGTCCGTGCAGGCCTCGCCGTCAACGAGCGCATGCCCGACGGACAAGGCGGTTGGAAAGAGGAAGCCAGCTTTTTTGATATGGTGATTTTCGGCAAGCGCGGCGAAGCATTTAGCCGCTTCATGAAAAAGGGCCGCACCGTTTTGATCGAAGGAAAGCTACGGCAAAGTCGTTGGCAAGACCGCGAAACCGACCAGAACCGCTCCAAAATCGAGGTCATCGTCGATGACTGGAACTTCGCTGGCGGCCGCGGTGACGAGCAAGGAGGCGGCGGTGGCGGCTACAAC